>JAPOOP010000518.1 GCA_026713385.1 Candidatus Poribacteria bacterium
GGCTACAGGGAGATCACTTCTGGCAGATTGTCGCTCTTGATAAGAATTCGGCGGTGCCAATCGGTGTTGTCTTGCGTCGGAAAATCAGCACGGTAGTGCGCACCGCGACTTTCGGTTCGTGCAAGTGCTGATTCCGTTATCATTAAGGCGACATTGAGCATATTGACTGTTTCAATCAGTGTTATATCGCTTGGGACTGGTGTTGTCGGTACTTCCCCTAAATTTGTGGTTAAATCTTGCAATTCGGCGAGGGTTTGTCTTAAACCCTCGCCGTTTCGTTCAATGCTCACATTTTCCCAGAGAGTCTCCCGAATTGCGTCCTTTATCGCTTCTATAGAAGCTGAATCTGCCTCAATGTACGGTATCTGAGATGACTCTGTATTACCGTCGAGTAATATATCTGGTGGATGAGAAGGTTGGATTGAGGCGAAAGTTGCTGCGTTTGTACCGGCGCGAGCACCGTAGACGAGGCATTCCAGAAGCGAATTGCTTGCCAAACGGTTCGCCCCGTGTACGCCAGTGCAGGCAACTTCGCCGCACGCATAGAGTCCTTTGAGGTTCGTTTCTGTATCGGTATTTGTGCGGATGCCTCCCATCATAAAGTGGGCACCAGGACGAACCGGAATTAAGTCAACGCTGATGTCTAATCCATAGTGTTTAGTGGTGTCGGAGATTGTTGGGAATCGTTCGTGGATAAACTCGGCAGGTTTATGTGTAATGTCGAGATAAACGCATGGAAACCCTGTCAATTCCATTTCTATTTGGATAGCACGGCTGACGACATCGCGCGGCGCGAGTTCACCTTTCTCATGGTATTTTTCCATAAAGCGTTCGCCACGAATGCTGATGAGTTGTCCGCCTTCACCACGAACTGCTTCTGAGATTAAAAAGTTAGGAGCACCGTCCAAGTAGAGCGTTGTTGGATGAAACTGAACGAATTCCATATCGACCATTTCGCATCCAGCGCGCCACGCTGCAGCGAACCCATCGCCGGTCGCTACTTTTGGGTTGGAGGTACAAGGGTAGACGCGTCCGAGACCGCCCGTTGCAAGAATCGTGGCTCTCGCACGAATACAGACTGCTTCTTCGTCAACAATAGCGGTAACGCCGTAGCAAGTACCGATTTCTTCGCTTCCTTTGGCGGTTTCTGCATCTGTTAGGAGATCAATGGCAAATGTGTTTTGTAAGACATGAATATTTTCAGTGTTAAGCACGCGTTGAATGAGGACATCCGTTGTTTCACGTCCCGTTGCGTCGCCTTTGTGGACGATACGGCGACGGCTATGCGCGGCTTCTTGTGTAAAGCGCGGCAATGCGCCTTCCCAATCAAAGTTCGCACCCCAATCAAGCAGTTCAGCGACACGTGGAATGCCTTCGGATACCATTATCTCAACGGCTTTGGCATCGCAGAGTCCCGCGCCAGCTGTGCAGGTATCCTTTATGTGCAAGGCAATCGTGTCATCAAGATTCATAGCAACTGCGATGCCACCTTGCGCGTAGTGCGTGTTGCTCTCTGTCAGCGTGGTTTTGGTGATTAACGTCACATTCGCGTGCTTACTTGCAGCGAGAGCCGCTCGTAACCCAGCAGCACCGCTACCGATGATCAGGACATCCGTGTCCCAACTTGAATGCCTCTCTGAATTCACCTCAGATGTTGAATTTTCCATTTTTAAATTATTAGAATCTGGGCATCGTACCTCTATAGACATGGCTTACCGCTGGCGGTCTTCAAGGAATTCCGACCGGTGCGATAGGCGCGAAACTCTCGCTGACTGGCATTACCTTACCCGTACCAGTAGCGATAAGAGTGCCATCACTGAGTGTAACTTCTGCTTTTGCCTCCACTAACCTTTTTGAAACCTTAATACGCTCCGCGCATACATGAAGTTTCACACTCGTTGGTGCTGGGTTGCGAAAACGGACTTCAAGTTGTGCTGTTACTGCCGGCTGATCGAAGGTGCTTATCCCGATGTAGGTAATCGCTTCATCTAACAGCGTGCTGAGGATCCCACCGTGTAGAATATTTGCCCAACCTTGCAAGTGTTCGGCGGGTGTACATTCAATATAGACGAATTCGCCTCCATTCTTAATTTCAGGTTTTACCTGAAAGCCGAATGGGTTTTTCATACCACAAACGAAGCAGTTGTCGTTATTTTCAATTGCCACTTTTTAATTCTTCCTTGCGGTTAAACGTCGTGAATTTGTGCTTTAACGTTCCTTTCTCGAATCCGCTCTCCAAATGTAAAGCATTCTCGCTGCGAAGCAAAATTATGCCATTTAAGGAGAACCTAATTTCATTACGGGCTACGGTTTTCTTGCTATTTTAATCTTCCTTTTCTGATTCAGTGAGCATTGCGAGGCTTCGTGCTAATTTTTCTTGTTCCATCAGCATCCGTTCAAGTTGTGCTCTCTTTTGGGCAACAACCTTTTCAGGCGCACGCTGAATGAAATTCGGATTATCTAAAGTTTTCTGTGCTGCCATGACATCTTTAACTGCCTGTTGATGTCGCTTGCTGAGCCTTGCATGTTCGGCATCCAGATCGATTATATCGGCAAGCGGGATATAAATAGCGAGTTCACCGATAACGGCTTCTGCCGAAGCACGGGGTTTGGACAAAGATTCGGCGATAGTGATGTTTGCTACTTTCGTGAAAGCGGGTAAGTACTGCGCCAAGTATGCTTCAAGTCGTTCACGCACTTCAGCATTTGGTGATTGGATATGAACCTCCACGGATGCGCCGATCGGAACATTTAACTCGCCTCGGATGCTTCGGACACTCTCGATAACTTCCATGAGTGTTGCCATGGTAGCTTCTGCTGCCGGATTTCCGCCTATTGGCTCTGGCCATGAAGAAACTGTTACCGAACCTTTTTCAGAAGACTCGCTTCTGCTGCCACCGTGTGGGAGTTGTTGCCAAATCTCTTCAGTCAAGAAAGGCATCAAAGGGTGGAGAAGTCGCATTGTCTGCTCCAAAACATCCGCGGCTACCCAAAGTGCCTCTGGTTCATTTTGTGAGACTCGCTGTTTGGCAAATTCCAGGTACCAATCGCAGAATTCGTGCCAAAGGAAGGCGTAGAGTGTTTGTGCCGCTTCATGGAAACGGAAGTTCTCGAAGGCATCAGTTGTTGTTGTGATGGTGTGGCTAAGACGGCTCCGTATCCAAGCGATTTCTAACGTTTCCTGTTTGTAGAGGCTGGGTAACCCAGCCTCTACAGCATCCATTCTTGTAGGAACAGGATGTTTTTCTAAGTTCATCAGAATGAACCGGGCGGCATTCCAAATTTTGTTAGCAAAACGCCTACCTGCCTCAATCTGCGATTCTGGGAGCGAAACATAAGGGTTTGGGGTGCTTGCATTGACGAGAGCAAAGCGGAATGCATCCGTTCCGTAAGTGTCGATTGTCTCTAACGGGTCGATGCTGTTTCCCTTAGATTTACTCATTTTCTGTCCCTTTTCATCGGCAACAAGTCCATGCAGGTAAACGGTGCGGAACGGTACTTCGTCCCTACACCCTAATCCAAGCATTATCATTCTTGCTACCCAAAAAAAGAGAATGTCCCAGCCGCTTACAAGGACGGAGGTCGGATAAAAAGTCTTCAGTTCTTCCGTATTTTCTGGCCATCCCATGGTCGAGAAGGGCCACAGCCCAGAGCTGAACCATGTGTCCAGAACGTCTTCTTCTTGCCGAAAATCGGAGGCACCACATTCGCACTCCTGAGGTGTTTCCATGGCAGCGGTGACTGCTTCGCATGCATTACAATACCATATTGGGAGCCGATGTCCCCACCACCGTTGACGTGAGATGGGCCAGGGTTCGATGTTCTCCATCCAATGATAAAAACGAGAAGTTTCCCGCTCTGGGATAAACTTGACTTCACCTTTTTTGGTCGCTTCTATGGCGCGTTGCGCGAGTGGACGAACGTTCATGAACCATTGCGGCGATATAGCAGGTTCGACAACCGTGCTGCATCGGTCATGATGTCCAACTGCGTGCCGATGCGGAACAATTTTGACGAGATAATCCAAGTTCTGCAAATCTTCGACGACACGTTTGCGGCAATCCGATTGGGGCAAACCGATGTAATTATCGGGTGCGTTTTCGTTTATATATCCATCTGGCGTGAAAATCGTCCGTTGTTCGAGGTCGTGTCTTAAGCCAATTTCATAGTCATTGGTATCGTGGGCGGGTGTAACCTTCAAGGCACCCGTCCCGAATTCTCTATCCACATAGATGTCGGCGATTATCGGGATTTCTCTGTCGCAGAGCGGTAGAAGTGCTGTTTTTCCGATCAAATGTTGATAACGTTCATCTTCAGGATGTACAGCAACGGCGGTGTCGCCTAACATCGTTTCCGGACGCGTTGTGGCAATTTCGAGCACGACATCGCTGTCCTTAACCGGGTAGCGGATGTGATAAAAGTTTCCGTCTATCTCAATCGGCTCGACTTCAAGGTTACTTATGACAGTGTTGCAGTGTGGACACCAATTTCCCATGTAGGTATCGCGATAGATGAGTCCTTGATTGTAGAGTTTGACAAAGGCAGTTCGGACAGCTTTCGACAGACCTTCATCGAGTGTAAAACGCTCGCGCTCCCAATCACAGGAGCATCCGAGTTGCTGGAGTTGTGAAACAATGTAGCCTGCAGATTCATCTTTCCACTGCCACATGCGTTCGATGAATTTTTCGCGTCCAAGGTCGGTTCTACTGATGCCTTCTTCAGCGAGTTGTCGCTCCATAATAATTTCAGTGACAATACCGGCATGGTCAGTCCCGGGCATCCAGAGTGTGTTATAACCTTGCATGCGTCGCCATCGGATGAGGCAATCTTGGAGTGTATTGTCGAGCGCGTGCCCGATATGTAAACTGCCCGTGATATTCGGTGGCGGTATCACGATCGCATAAGGTGGTTTGTCAGAGGTAGCTTCTGCGTGAAAGTAGCCGTTTTTCTGCCAAAGTTGGTACCATTTTCCCTCAATTTCCTGAGGGGTGTAGATTTTTGGAAGATTTGTCATTTTTTTAGTTTACCTTGCGGTTCGGTCAAGTAGGTTTGATGAATGGAGTGCCTTTCCGTAGAACCGCCTTCCACTTCGTTCCAGGCTACATGTGTTAGCCATTCTTCCGATAGTTTTCAGTAGTGTCCAAAAGCCCATCTTTATCAAAATCTGGACGGTTTCCGAAAGCCATTCTTCCACTACGTTACGGGCTACAAACTCGTTATAACTGTGCCCGGTAAACCCGCTCTATTCATCTCATGCTTTTTCTTGGCAATCGGCACCGTTAGGCGAAGAGGGGTTCTACCCACCCGTATGTCCCTTTTGCCATTTCATAAAGTAGGTTTACCTGCCGTGTTTCGGCATTTAAAAACAGAAGAAATTCCGAATTCGAGGCTTGGAGTTCCGTTGTAGCTTCCGCCAGAGTCAGCGGTTTGGATGCAAATTTATCTCGTTGTGACACGACGACAGGGGTGTCAGTCCCGTCAATTTCCAGTGATGTGTCCACCTCGTCCGGATTGAGCTGTGCCACTACCTCCCGATGAGGCGCATTATTTCGGCGATCTTTCACCCGGTCCCTGTAACGCCGTATTTGACTGATTATTTTATCTGTAACCGTGTCCAGCGCAGACAGAACTTCATGGGTCTCACTTTTTGCATAGAATGACACACGTGGTGCTGTCACTATCATCTCGGCATCAAAACGGTGTTTCTCAGATTTGAGAACGACATTTAGTTCCTGCATCCCCTCGAAACGCGCTTCAATTTTATCGGCACGCTTAAGGATGTACGCGTGAATATCATCAGTTATTTTTAAATTATGTCCGGAATACGTTACTTTCATTGCAGCCTCCTGTTTTTTTTTTTGATAATTCCGAAAATGTTTCCTTCTTTGTTGGGAATTCGAGGTTAATTGACGCGAGAATCTGCGTGGAAGGCAGACCTTTCACGTGATGTCGGAATGCCCAATTCATCGCGATATTTCTGAACAGTTCGCCTCGCGAGCAAGATACCCTTCGCTTTCAAGGCATTACTGATCGCTTGATCACTGAGAGGTTTCGAGGGAACCTCAGCACCGACCATCTCGTGAATGAGATTTTTAACCTGCTTAGCGGAGACTGCGTCTCCTTGCGTGGTAGCTAATTCATTACTGAAGAAGAACCGAAGGGGATACATACCGTGTGGGGTTTGCACATATTTATTGCTTGTTACTCGGCTGACGGTTGATTCGTGAATGCCTATTTTTTCAGCTATTGTTCTCAAGGTCAGCGGTTTAATACTTTTAACGCCTTGTGTTAGAAAATCCGTTTGCACTTCAAAAATAGTTTCAGTGACCCGGGCGATTGTGCTGCCTCGCTGCGCGATGCTACTGAGCAAATTGGTCGCATCACGATACCGTTTTTCTATCCATTCTTTTGCGTCAGAATCTAAGGTGTTTTGGTGATTTCTCATCAAATTTACATAGTAAGGATTCATCTGTAAGCGTGGTATGTGATTGTCTACAGAGATAGCTTGGTATTTCCCATTAAGGTATTGTATTTCCACGTCTGGTGTGATGATCTCTGTGAAGGAAGATTTTTTTAGCGATCGAGTCGTGGGATCTGTGAAGTAGCGACCCGGATGTGGTGATAGCTTTCCTATCCACTTAGCCGCTGTATTAATCGTTGTAATGTCAACTTTAAGTGCCTTGGCGATGTAATCCCATTGCTGATTCAGAAAAGGGTCGAAGTGATTTTCGACGATTTTTTGGGCAAGGCATTGCACGGATATATTATTATATTCAGGATCCACACACTGTGTTTTGTATTCTGCTGACGATGTTGAACTATCCTTCCCTTCAGGATTCATCTCAGTATTCAGTGAGTCGTGTTTCGTATCCGCTCCGTTTTCTGCTTTATAATTGCGAATCTGTATAAGCAATGCCTCTCTTACATCTCGATGTGCTATCCCAAGCGGTTCAAAAGTATCTTGTATTTTACGGAGCACAGTTTCAACGAGTGATGTATCACAGCCAATAGTTTCGGCAATATCATCCAAGGTAAGTTGGTAAAAGATAAGTGCTGGCTTACGGCTACCTGGTATATATTCGTATAGTATAGTATAAATTTTTTTGTTGTCTTTGTCGTTAATTTTCCATGCACAATGTGCTGGCATACCTCCATTTTCCGGTGAAGGCGGCATCCTATCTGTCCTGGCAATTGTAGCAGTTTTTGAAAATTGAATATTAGGATGAATATTACGGTCGCCGGCTGCTGCTTGTAAATTTTTCTCAATAAAAGTGTGCAGTTCTGTTGAAAGGATCCCTTCATTCAATTCTGGCAGGAATTCACACGGAATTTGAAACAGTTTGAGTTCTAATTGTCCATCATCGTTGAGATTTCCGAGAATTTGCTCTGCGATGGCGTGTTCTGTTTCTGAAGCTATAATTTCCGGTGGGGAGAGTTCCAATTGTTCAGCAAGATGCTCGTGGAGGGAGCGTTCATGCACCAGATCTGATTGTAATTCATCAGCGTCCGAGTATTTGGAATTTACCCGTTCGCTAACGGACACTCGGTCCTCAAAGGCTGTTTCCCAATCGATATCGATAGTACTATCTTCTCGATCAAGATTTTCTTCTGGTTCATCCCATTCGGGTACTGAATCTGGTTCTTCGGTAGGAAGTGCTGTTTCGTCCTCTTCTTCGAGTTCAAGAAAGGGGTTCTGTTCCAGTTCTTGGCTGATGAGTTGTGTCAGTTCCTGCAGCGGCATATTTAGCACTTTGAGTGCCTGTTGTAACCTCGGTGTAATGGACGTTTTCTGTGTTAATT
Organism: Candidatus Poribacteria bacterium; assembly: GCA_026713385.1. Lineage (GTDB taxonomy): Bacteria > Poribacteria > WGA-4E > WGA-4E > WGA-3G > WGA-3G. The sequence continues at coordinate 7,801 of JAPOOP010000518.1, forward strand.
GGGGTGCTTGGGTAAGTTGCGCTTTGTACATGTCATCAAGCCTCGTTTTATTAGCTACCGGCTGTCAGCCGTCAGCCGTCAGTAAAGAGGTTTCTGGTGAAATCACACACTCTTTCTGATTGCTGATTGCTGATTGCTGATTGCTATTCCACCCGATAGGAGAAATTGTGTCCAAAATAGAGGTCTCTTGCAATCTCGCTGTTGATGAGTTCTATAGGCGTTCCAGCGAGCGTGATTTTTCCATCAACGATGATGTATGCTCTGTCAACAATATCAAGTGTTTCAGCGGCATTATGATCCGTAATGAGCACACCTAAATTGCGGTTGCGCAAGTGCGCGATGAGTTGCTTGATATCAGCGACAGCAATCGGATCTATTCCAGAGAGCGGTTCATCAAGCAGAATGAAATTAGGTTGTGCCGCAAGTGCCCGTGCTATCTCCGCTCGGCGACACTCACCTCCTGAGAGTGTATATGCTTTACGCGGTAACAGATTTGAAATGCCGAGTTCGTCTGTCAACTCGCGAATGCGAGGTTCCCGTTCTGATTTTGGCACCCCTTGTACCTCAAGGATTGCTTCAATGTTCTGTTGAACCGTCAGTTTACGAAAAATCGATGTTTCTTGAGCAAGGTAGCCGATGCCGAGTCTCGCACGCTTATACATCGGGTAGAAGGTAATGTCTTTATCGGCATACGTAATTCTGCCAGCATTCGGACGAATCAGCCCTACCATCATGTAAAAGGTCGTTGATTTTCCGGCACCATTGGGACCGAGCAGACCAACGATTTCGCCTTGCTGCACCGATAAGCTCACTTCGTTAACAACTATGGGACCGCGTCGTGTATAACGTTTTACGAGTCTGTGTGCTTGTAGTTCTATTGCCACGATTTTTTACTATAATGCCTCGTTATAATTGACCTGTATGAAGATTAAAAATTTAACTCGGTAATTTCCTAACAATCTGTCACGCGAAGATGGTTGCATTTCCCGTCTCATCAGAAGAAAACTAATGAGAATTATAGTGCTGTAACACTACGTAACGCTTCCATAAGCCTTCGGATTACACAATTGCCTTAATCGTTCCCGGATTCTTCCGTTTCAGTGTTTGAATCCGCTTCCTCGGGGTTCCGGATGTCTGTATTAGTTTCTTCCTCCGGATCCGCATCTTCAGAGTCTCCAATGTCTGCCTCAGATTTATCTTCTGGGTCACCCTCAGTATTATCAGTCTCAGTGTCTGTTTCTTCTTGGGGTTGACCTTCTGTCTCCTGAGGGGTGCTTGGAGAAATTTGTTCTTCGCCAGCTTCTGGGTTTCTGTTTTCTGTGTTCTCATCTGTCTCTGAATCTACCGGTGGTGCTTGTGCTTGTGTAACGGTAACCTTAAATTTTACATCACCCTCGGCAGTCTGTTTTCCGGTCACCCGATTGAAAGTAAAGAATTTGGTTTCGAGCCGATCCTTGTTTTGTAAGACGACGACGTTATCTGTAAGAATAATAGTACTTGTCAGATTGTTCATGATAGCATGGTCACAGGTAGCAAAGATATCTTGATCTCGGATTTCTACATTGCCCTCAGCGACGATTTCGTTTGTTGTTCCAGTTTCGAGGTCGCGTTTGAGGGTAATTTTATCTGCATTGAGGAACCCGATTTCAATTCCTTGCTCGTTACGCCGAACCGTCTTAGCTTCGTCAATAAGAATCGTTATCCCTTCCTGCTCATAACTTTCCATCCTTTTCGATGTACCAGTGATTATTTCTTTCGTCATTTCTGGTGTAGCATCCGTATTTTCAGCAGTGCCATTCTGTTCTACAGTGTCCTCAGTCGTTTGAATTTCCGCAGTGTCGGTGGATGGAGGTAGTTCTTCTGTTATCTCCTCTGCACCGAGAGTTAGCGGAACAAGACAGACGAGAAGCGTTAGAAAACTGGCGTACACACAAAAATTGCAAAATTTGCGAAACTGAAATCTGTGTTTGTGCCTACTTTTGTTCAGTTGGGGGTTCAATTGGGGTTTGATGGTATTCATGTGTTTTCTCATCTTTTGAGTGAAGTTTGAATTGATTGTTTTTCATTTTCACGGTTTTGAGCGTCGGATTTGAGTACATTTCTATTCCGACCCATGTGGAATCTCCGCGTACGAGTGTGACTTCATCGGGAGCATACAACCTACCCGCCCGGTTTTGCCAATGGAGGATCTCACTATATAAAGTGCCATCTTCGTTGACACCGACGACATCCCCTGAGAGATGGAGGTTGTCCTTCTCGCTACCCGTGAGGAACTGCTTACCTTTTTGGCTATTCAAGGTGATAGAAACAACACCGTCCTCGAAAATCTGAACGGTCGGATTTTGTACTTCAATGTAGCTTCCGTGAAACGTTGAGGTATCTCCGACAAGCGTCCATTTGACAATACCTGCTTCGGTGTGTTGTGTAGAAAACCCTTCCACTTTCTGTGTCGGGACCGTTTCTACGGGTTCATCAGTTGCCCCGACGGGTGTCTCTGTATTTCTACAACCAATTACACAGAGTAACAGACAAAGATACAACGGTGTGAGGATTCTACTATGGTTGTGTTTTCCACCGACGATGCATCCAGATCCACTGCGTGGGATATCGTCGAATATATGATTCAATAATTTTTGTGAATTTCTGCGTGTTAACAACAAGGTCTTTCTCTTTCGCATGTGTCCGTTTCAACGTTAAGGGTGGTTCGATAATTGCGTAGTGCGAACCGTCCGGTTGACGAATGATGAACGTTGGCAGTATTGCCGCCCCTGTTTTGAGTGCAATAGCAACTGGACTATAGGGTGTATAGGCATGCCTACCGAAAAAATCGACAAAAACGCCGCTCACGGCTGTGTCTACATCGGCGACGATACCGAGCAGTTCATTACGTTTGAGACATCGAAGTGCGTCGCGCACGCCAGTATCTCTGTCGATAGTCGCATACCCCGCTTTCTCACGGTAACTGGAGACTAAGGCGTTTAAACGGGGGGAACGCAATTCACGAACAATGGGTGTGAGCGGAGCAACTGTAGCAGAAATGCTGGCAGCCAAAAGTTCCCAGTTGCCAAAGTGCCCCGTTAGAATGATTGCCCCTTTTCCATGGGAAAGGGCTTGCTGCACATATTCGATTCCTTCAAAAGTGACATATCGTTGAATCTGCTGTTTATCCAAGCGTGGAAACTGCATGAACTCTACCAAAGTCTTGCCTAAGTTTTCAAAGCACTGTTTCGCCATTACTTTGACTTGGCGTTCATCTGAGAGTGTCAAACTGCCCCGTAAGTGCTCACATGCCAGGTCCCTTTGCTGTGGTGCTAACCAGAAAACAAGGGCACCCAACCATCCACCTATGGCCAATGTCACCGAGCGCGGCAGTCGAGATACACAGAATCCGATTGATTTGGCAGCAAACTCATAACACCAGTCTTTGACACCACCCACAGCTAAAGCAGTGGGATTCCTCCGTTCTTGTTTCATAATTTACTGCCTTCCGCAAGTGAAGGCATCGTCAAATCTTTTTTGATAATAAAGCACGAGCGGTACGGGGTTGGCCCCAAGCATAAATGCTTGGGATTGTTAAGTATTATTCTTCATTAGTTAAATAGTATACTCAATTTCTCGTGAAATTACAAAGAAAAGTGTAAAGCAACACAAATCCTGCTATGTATAAGCAGAATTTGGTACTTTGTTGTATTGAGGGATGATTCCCTTTATTTTTTTGATGTCCTTACGGCTTATGGAATGGATGTCTGAATGCAGGTTGCAAATGTAAAGTAAAGACAAATTTTGCCGCGTATGGGCAAAATTTGGACGAGTACGCCGCAAAACCGTGAAGAAATCCGCAGAAACCTACAAGCAAACCCTACCGGGCCTGGAGGCTCCCTATGCTTGACACATATCGTGTTCATGGTTTTACCTCCTATCGAAATGCTGCGAAATCTAGCGAAATGCTGCGAAAATTTCGGCGGTTTGTCTTAAGGCATAACATATATTAAGTGTTAACACCTGCAAAAAGGACAATTGAATGATCCTGTATCGCACGCCGACTCAGAAAATAAAAAAATAGGGCCTAAACTTTGCTTCGGACATCTATCTTACCGGTCACCGCTTCGGAGATAAGGGATTGTCGGTATTCCTGCAGGAGTTGGATTTTTCGATGCTCTGCGGCTATTAGGTCGTCAATCTGTTGGGTTTTTCGGTCAAGAAAGCTGGCGATTTGAGTTTGTTCTTGATAAGTTGGTATAGGAATCCGAAAGTTTTCAACAAATTCAGTTGGCACTCGTTTAAGACCTATTGCACTCGTCATGAAATGTTTACCAATGCTACGAAGTGGAGCATTGTAAAAAATATAATGCAAAAAAGGTGGAAAGACCTTTTGCAGATCAGGACGCATGACAATAAACTCAGTTGAGCCAAACCCAACTGAAGTTGCCAAATTCTTTATGTGGACAATCTTCCCATTTTCAAAACACGGGGTTACCTTTGCTATGAGAATATCACCTTCCTCAAAGTAAGTGTAGCCATTTTTCATTTGAGAATATGGTAGCCTTAATTCTTGGTCAATTGTTCCATCAGCATGAACACGTTCCATTGGAAGAAAGACCACGAGCTCATCCTTAAGGCAAGCCGTCTTAGTATTGTTCTTAGATGGGTTGCTTGAGCCGACATGTTTCGTTCTCAGGACTTTCCAATGCGCTGGTATCTCGCCAATCCATTCTACACCCGACGGTTTTATCTCTACATTCGGGTCAAGTCCTTTCGTCACTGCCTGATTTATCAGTGCGATGCGTTGTTCTTGGAGCAGTTCTATCCGTCGTTCTTTGATGCGGATGAGTTCGTCAATCTGTTCGGTTTTGCGGTCAAGGAAGTTGGCGATTTGCCTCTGTTCAGAATCAGTTGGTATGGGTAAAAGTAAATTTTCAATTGATGATTTTCCCAAGCCATATCTGGTAACTCCATCTGACTCCAACTCAAAGTATTTTCTCATCCTATCAGATTGAATAAATCTAAAAATGAACTCGCCACGACAAACAAGTGGTCTAATCATTGTTAAATGATACCCACAGACAACATTGTTTAAATCGTCTTTGACAAATGTTGGAACACCAATATCATCTGGAGTCTCAGAGTCTTTGGTAATAATAACATTACCTTTCCTCAAAACAAATTTCGTAAACTCGCTTTCCTTACAACTACCCTTTTTCAAAACGGTATCAACTGTAATATAATCGTTGTAATAAACATCTGTATAATTGCATAATCTGACCTGGATCTCATCTGGATAGATGTGTTTATCAACATTACTGGGTAGTATCTTCGCAACGTATTTGAGTCTGTTGATTTCCCAGTGTGCTGGTATCTCTCCAATCCACTCCACGCCACTCTCTTTATATTCAGGGTAACGTCTGAATCGCGGATTTTCGCGGATTACACGGATTTCGCGGATTATGTTATCGGTCATGTCAAGTTCTCTTTCACGACTGAATCGCGGATTATGCGGATTTCGCGATTTTTTTTTCAATGTGTTAACCTTTTTCTTTTTGCTTCACGTTCTCGTATTTTTTTCATTATATTTCATTATAACCGAGTCATACGATGGCATTCCCAAATATAGTTGCTGTGTGA
>JAPOOP010000380.1 GCA_026713385.1 Candidatus Poribacteria bacterium
CGGTGACGGAAGCGACGAGATCGTCTTTGAAGGCGAAGGCGTAACTCGGCAAAAAGACTACATAGAACTCAGTGAGCATGAAAATAGTTGGTATAGGCTTCTATCTAAATATGCTGTTGAAAGCAATCGGTATATTTTTGTGCCTTTAGCCGACTGGGGGGGCGGGTCGGGTGTCTTTTGGGATCTCAATGTAGTGGATAAAAAAACACTCAGAACCGTTGAATCAGTTGGCTTGGGAGATCGTTCGCGCATTGAAGAGATCGCTTTGGCTGACCCAGCCAGTGACACTGTGACTATCACCTATATTAGGCGGGAGGTTAAAAAGGGTGAACCCACACATGACCCGAAAAAAGCAATAACCAAACACTTTAGGATGATAGAAGGTATACTGCGGGAGGTGGAAAATCCGTTAAGTCTATCCCATCCTGATATGATGTTTATCCCTGCCGGTAATTTCGATATGGGAATCAGAACCAACGATAACGATGGGGAAGACGATGAAAAACCGAGGCACACTGTCTACCTTGATGCCTTCCACATAGACAGATATGAAGTAACAAATGCACAATATAAGAAATTTGTTAATGCTAACCCAGAATGGCAAAAAGATCGAATTCCTGAGAAGTACCATGACGGAGATTACCTAAAACATTGGAACGGCAACAGTTACCCACTTGGCAAGGGTAGCCATCCGGTTGTTTATGTGAGTTGGTACGCGGCGATGGCATACGCGGAATGGGAAGGCAAGCGTTTACCCACAGAAGCAGAATGGGAAAAGGCAGCGCGCGGAGATCGGTACGGGAGAGATTACGCGTGGGGCAATTCTCTTGATACCAGTAAAGCAAACTACGGTGAGAACATTGGCGACACGACCCCTGTTGGGAGCTATGATATGAATGGATACGGTTTATACGATATGACAGGGAACGTTTGGGAATGGTGTCTTGATGAATACAATGCCGACTTGTATTCTATGTCTCCGCGTCGGAATCCTGTTGCCGGTGGAACTGTAAATGATATTTTATCCAATTTCACAAATATTAGAAGTGCCCGTGTGTTACGCGGCGGCTCTTGGGTTAGTGATGCTAAATTTGTGCGAGTTTCTGATCGGACGAGGTTCACGCCACGGATCACCAACAACGCTCGTGGATTTCGCTGCGTGAAGTCTGTAACACCTTAGTCCAGTGTTGATGGGTGAGAAAATCAATCTTGAAATTGGGCAGACTTGGTTCGTAGTAGGGCAATTCATTGCCCGTTCTTAAACTCTTCTCATTGCAAAGCAATGTGATAAGGCACGTCGCACTTGGGCGAGTACGAACCTACCCTAAAATTCAAAATGGATAGAACAGTGCCAGCCCCAGCGGGGCGATATGTGTATAACGGATTGTAGATTTCTCTAATTGAGTTGAACTGACAATGGATAGTTATCTTTGGAGAAGATATGAAGACCTTTTGCATAATCACTTGTCTATTGATGTTAGCCTTGAGCCAGCAAGTTGTATATGCCCAACAGCCTCTGGCACAACAAGCGTTCGTTATCTTTGAGCAGCACTGCCTCGACTGTCACGGCGAATTCGGGTCGTATGGCGATGTGCTTACCATTAAGCATAAAGATTTAATCGAAAACCGCTCTGTCATCCCAAGGCAACCCGATGCTTCCGAATTCTATCTGCGTTTGATTGGCGATACAGATAACGGCTCGCAAATGCCGTTGGGACAAGATCCTTTGGATTTCGAGGCAATCACCACGGTCCGGCGCTGGATTGAAGCAGGCGCGCCAGATTGGGAAGCAATCCCCAAACCGAAACGTAGTTTCATGACTACCGAGGCGATGCTCAAAATTATCCACACCCATGTGAAATCCCTCGCTGCTTTTGACCGTTCCTTCGCTCGTTATTTTACACTGACCCATCTCTACAACGCTGGTGCAAGCGATGACAACCTCCGCGCCTATCGGAATGCCTTGTCGAAATTGGTTAACAGCCTCTCCTGGGGATCTGAGATTATCAAGCCGAAACCGATCGACCGAGAAGAAACAATCTTCTACATTGATCTGCGGCACTACGAATGGGACATCGAAAGCGATAAGTGGTATAAAATCGAGCAGGCGTATCCTTACGGTGTACAGTTGAAATCGTCGACGTATACAACATTATGTCAGGAAACAGACTGCGAACTGCCGTTTATTCGCGCCGATTGGTTTATCGCTACTGCTTCTCTACCGCCTCTATATCACGAGATTCTCGATCTTCCGAAAACAGATACGGAATTAGAGACACGACTTGAGGTAAATGTCGCCGAGAACTTAAAAAATGCCCCAGGTGTTCGTGTCTGGCGAGCGGGCTTTAACAACTCTGGGGTGTCAGTTAACAACCGCGTTGTGGAACGTCACAAGTCCCGATATGGAGCATATTGGAAGTCCTACGACTTCGCTGGGAACGTCGGCACGCAAAATATCTTCACGCATCCGCTCGATTTCACGCATGACGGCGGTGAGATAATCTTCAACCTTCCGAACGGATTGCAGGCATACTATCTCTCCACAGCAAAAGGTGAACGGCTTGATGAGGCACCAATTAACATTGTGTCAAACGCAGGGGCGCGAGATCCCGTTGTCCGTAATGGACTCTCCTGCATGGGCTGCCACACAGAGGGGATGAAAACCTTTGAGGATCAGATACGTTCGGTTATTGAACAGAATCTGAATCCACTTTACGACAAACCACAGGCGTTGCGTCTCTATGCAGAAAAGTCAAGGATGGATAACCTCGTCCGCGAGGATATTGCGCGTTATCGGCGGGCAATTGAAGCTGCTGGCGGTGTTTTCGGCGGCAGTGAACCCATACAGCAACTCGTTAAGCAATTTGAAGGTCCACTTGATGCAGCACATGCTGCGGCAGAGGCGGGATTGGAAACCGATGATTTTCTCCAAAAAATTCGTGAGAATAGCACGCTGCAGAATGCGGGTTTGTTGGTGTTGGGCGTTGAGAATGGGAGTGTAAAACGGGATGCGTGGGAATCGGAATTTGGTACAATGATTTACACTCTGGATGTTGGTAAATATGTAAATCCTTATGCTAACATGGCGTTAATCCCACCAGGCGATTTCTATACGAGGACTAACCCAGATGATTATGATGGAGAACCTCTGTATGCAAAAGTCTATATTGATGCGTTCTATATAGACAAATACAAGGTGACAAATGCGGAATATAAGGTATTCCTTGATGCTAATCCGGAGTGGAGGAAGGAGGCACACAACAATATTGATGATCTTGGCTATAGCTCAGGACACTATTTGTCCAATTGGGATGACAATACATATCCAAGTGGTAAAGATAATTATCCTGTCACTTCTGTGAGTGTCTGGGCTGCCATGGCTTACGCACAATGGGTAGGTAAGCGTCTGCCGACAGAAGTAGAATGGGAGAAGGCAGCACGCGGTGGATTAGTAAAAAAGAAATACCCATGGGGAAATTTAATTAATTCCCAAAAGGCAGATCCTTCGGAATACCCTGGGATCAAACCTATTGGAAGTCAGCCTGCAAACGGATACGGTTTGTATGAGATGACTGGTAGTGTACACGAGTGGGTTCTTACCGAACCACCCTACTCTTTTTTTAAATCGCGTGGCAGGCAGCGAGTTAATTTTTCCCACGTTGGATTGCGTGGTGGGCAGCGAGTTGATCTTCGAGTTTCTTTCGGGGGAGATATAAGTTACCTCAACGGGTTCCGTTGTGTGAAGGGTGTGAAGCAGTAAATTTTTTGTCAAATTCGGTTAATATTCTTTGGTAAAATGTGTTATCATTAACTTCAAAGTAAATCTGTATTTTAGAGGAAGCAAATGGACACCCTAAACTACTCCAATCCTCAAACCGAACTAAGCAAAATTTTGGAAATAGTCGGTAAAATAGTGAAAATATCCGCTGACGGCTATTACATCTACCGTGGTGAGTCTCAATGCCATCCAAAAGTCTCCTCAACTCTATACCGTGCCCTTGAGAAGGTTGGGTTGTTAGATGAACACGATATAGAGGCTTTTCAACGCAAAGAGTTGGAGTATGCTAAAACATGCAGGTACACTCAGAAAACGGACGATTTTAAAATTCTAACCGAAATCCAGCACTTCGGTGGCAAAACTAACTTGTTAGATTTTACGACTGACTACCTCATTGCCCTCTTTTTTGCCTGTGATAGTTCCCCTTTTAAAGACGGTAGGGTCATCTTGCAAGACAGAAATGGAGAAATAAAAGACTGGATTATAGAACCTTGTAATCCATATCCGGAAAGTCGCGTCGGGGTGCAAAAGAGCATATTTGTTAGACCCTCCGAGGGTTTTATTGAGCCGGATTTTGAGATTGTTATTCCGAAATTCCTAAAACAACCTGTGCTGAAATACCTCGAGAAAGAATTCGACATCTCTCCTGGAACTATATATCCCGATCTGCATGGATTTGTTAGTAGTCAAGACACTCGCTGGAATATCTATGAAGATATCAGTAAAGGGAACGATCATCTGGAGAGTGGACAAGAAGCAGAGAATCCTGATAGAAAATTCAAGGATTACCAAAAGGCAGTTAAGCATTTTACCAACGCGATAGATAATGCGATTCAATTGGTTGAGGGACTTGCTGTCGCGTATGATGGTCGCGGTAGTGCTTATCTTTCTATAGGCGAACTTGAGAATTCTAATGACCAGATTGAGAGTGCTATTGCGGATTTTACAGAGGCGATAAAACTTAAATCAGATTACCCATCTGCCTATAACAATCGTGGGCGTGCTTATTTCACGGAGGGGGAACTTGAAAATGCCATTAAAGATTTTAGCAAAGCGGTAGAATTGATGCCAAGGTGTCCGGAAGCCTATCACTACCGAGGTTTGGCTTATTTCCGTAAAGGAAATTCTGACAATGCTATTGCTGATTTGAATGAGGTAATTCGTCTAAATCCTAATGATGTGGTCGCCTATCACCGCCGTGGTATTGTTTACCTCAGAAACGGGGATTTTGACAGTGCTATCATTGACTTGGACAAGGCAATTCATCTAAATCCTAATGATGATTTAGTTTATTACTCTCGCGGTGAGACGTGGTTGCATCTAAAAGAATGGGATAAAGCCAGAGTTGACCTGGCAATTGCCAAAGACGAGGGAGTCGATATCGTAGCCGCATTTCATAACTCTTACAGAGATGTTGCAACGTTTGAGCGGAGAAATAGTGTTAAACTGCCGCAAGACATCGTGGCAATGTTGAGGCAATATCCAGTCAACAGTTTTACCACAACGCAAAGAGTCTTGACTGCTGAGGGGGAAACACAAGAATCCTTTGCGGTGTTGGAACTGCTGGAGAAATTTCGCAATACTGGCAAACCCTTGAGCGAATATCTGCAGAAGCACCCTTCTCGCGGAATCACGACCGGTTGCAACGAGGCATTTATCGTAGAGCATGCGACGCGGGAGGCACTCATTGCTGAACACGCCTTATCTGCTGATGTGTTGAAGCCGTTTCTGATGGCGCGCGATATCCAACGGTGGCGAGTGAAGCCGACAGACGAGTCACGGAGAGAATCGCAGGACAAGTGGTTGATTTTTGCTCACCGAGGCATAAAGATTGACGTGTATCCTGCGATTAGAAAACACTTGGAAAAATACAGTGATGTCCTAAAAAAGAGGTCCGGTAAACAGAAGTGGTATGAGCTTTCGGTTGCCCCGGCAGATACTGATCGATTCACGCAACCGAAATGTATCTATGCAAATATGGCGAGTGAAACTGCGTTTGCCTTTGATGATGAAGGTTACTATGTAGGCAGCCCTGCATCTCTGCTACCCACAAGTGAACTCTGGTTTCTCGGTGTGCTGAACACCAAAGCGGTTTCGTGGTTTTATGCGCGGACGGCACCACAGATTCGGGGACCCTTTTTAAAATTC
>JAPOOP010000376.1 GCA_026713385.1 Candidatus Poribacteria bacterium
GACGCACACCACGGTCATGGAGTAGACGGTGCGAAATTGCCTATTTGGAGTATCATTCCGTTTGTGGGTATACTCCTCTCTATTGCGATTTTCCCACTTGTGTTGGATTCCCATTTTCTGGTCCACCACGGCGGAAAAATGTCATTGGTTTGGGCGTTAGCCTTCGCACTTCCGTATCTCATAGCGTTTCGAGGAGAAGCGTTTTACGACATTCTGCATATCTACCTGATAGACTATATCCCGTTCATTATCCTGTTGTGGGGCTTGTTCACGGTAGCGGGTGGGATTCTCGTACGTGGTACATTGCGTGGGACACCATTAGTTAACACGCTCTTACTGCTTATCGGGACCGCCATCGCCTCGTGGGTAGGCACAACAGGCGCGTCAATGCTCCTCATCCGCCCCCTCATTCGAGCAAACGCATATCGGCAGAACAAGATTCATCTGATTGTCTTCTTCATCTTTCTCGTGAGTAACATCGGTGGTTCTTTAACACCGTTAGGCGATCCACCGCTGTTTTTGGGATTCTTGCACAACGTGCCTTTCTTCTGGACGACGACGGCTCTTTTCCCTCACATGCTGTTTATTAGCATTATCCTAATTGTGCTGTTCTTTGTATTAGACACATTCATGTTTAAACGGGAAGGTGGTGTTGTGCCAGACGATGGTACCAACGAACCAATCCGTGTAGACGGACTTTTCAACCTCGTCTTCCTCCTCGGCATCGTCGTTGCTGTCTTAATGAGCGGCAGTTTCAAGTGGGGAGAAGTCAATATCTTTGGTGTGCATGTATACTGGCAGAATATTGCACGCGATGTGTTGATTGTCGTCATGGGGCTGTTATCTCTCAGATTCACACCCTTTACGGGTGAGTTGCGTCAGGCGAACGAATTTTCGTGGGAGCCAATTGAAGAGGTTGCAAAGGTGTTCGCTGGCATTTTTATGACCATTATTCCGGCGTTAGCGATTCTGAAAGCCGGTGAAAACGGCGCGTTACGTGGGTTAATTGGGGCGATAAAAGAACCGATGCACTATTTCTGGATAACGGGTATTCTGTCGAGTTTCTTAGATAATGCCCCGACTTATCTGACCTTTTTCAACACAGCACTCGGAAAATTGCATCTCACTGAAGCCGTAATACCGGAAATTTTGTCTGGACAATTGACAGGTCCCGAGCACTTAGAGTTCGTCAAATTGCTAACGGCTATTTCTGTTGGAGCGGTGTTTATGGGTGCAAATACCTATATCGGCAATGCCCCCAATTTCATGGTGAAGGCAATCGCGGAACAAAGCGGTATCCGCATGCCGAGTTTCTTTGGATATATGCTCTGGTCGGTGGTAATTTTAGTCCCGCTCTTTGTGATTGTGACGCTTGTGTTCCTGCGCTAACGCACTTAAGACTACAAAAGGAGGTTTTAAATGCCAATAGAGATTAACTGGCAGTTACTGATGCCGGAGCTGGTTATCGCTTTAACGTTGCTCATCGTCCTCGTTTTTGATCTGTTTGACTCCATTTCAAAATCGATTCTCGGCTGGATGACGATCGTTGGAGCTGGAATCGCGCTATGGGTCTCTATCCAGATGCATCAAGCAGGCACAGTTGGCACCCAGTTCAACGATATGTTCAAGGTGGATAATTTCTCTCTCTTCTTCAACACTATTTTCCTTGTTTCGACGATTTTGGTCGTTTTGATCTCGATGAGTTATTTGGGCAAGGATGATAGAAAGCAGGGTCCTTATTACCTACTTATTCTGCTGGCGACGCTTGGCATGATGTTGATGGCTGCAGGCAATGAGTTGATTATCGTCTTCCTCGGATTGGAACTGATGTCATTATCGTTGTATGTATTGGCAGGTTATTTTCGAGATAACCCTGCTTCAAGTGAGGCGGGGATGAAATATCTATTGCTCGGTGCATTTGCAAGCGCGTTCTTCCTCTACGGGATCGCCCTTATTTACGGGGGTGCCGGAACGACGAATGTCCCCGCAATCGCTGAAGCAATTACTACCGAGAATAAATCGCCACTGTTGTTAGCAGGAATGTTCCTTCTTATTGTCGGATTCGGATTTAAGGTCGCCATTGTTCCGTTCCATCAATGGGCACCTGATGTTTACGAAGGCGCGCCCACAACGATAGCAGCGTTTATCTCCGCCGGACCAAAGGCGGCTGGGTTTGCGGCGTTCCTCAGAATTTTCATGGAAGCATTACCAAATTTGCAAGTCGAATGGAGTGGCGTTGTCATAGTGTTGGCGATGTTAACGATGACGGTTGGAAATGTCATCGCGATTGCGCAGACAAGCATAAAACGGATGCTCGCTTATTCGAGTATTGCCCACGCGGGTTACGTCCTAATAGGCTTGGCGGCTGCAAATAACGATGGGATCTCCAGCGCGATGCTGTATCTGCTCGTTTACTGTGTGATGAATATTGGTGCATTCGGTGCGGTCATCTTGGCGAAAACAGACGATGGCGAGAGTCTTATGATTTCCGATTACGCAGGACTTGGTCTCCGAAAACCGTTACTTGCTATGTTTATGACGATCATGCTTTTGTCACTCGCCGGTTTTCCGCCGACTGCTGGGTTCGTTGGAAAATTCTATATTTTCAAATCTGCAGTTCAGGCAGGACATATCTGGCTTGTTATTGTCGGCGCCATCAACACTGCAATATCGGCGTTCTACTATCTCCGTGTTGTTGTGACGATGTATATGCGTGAACCAGAAGAGGAATTGCCGTTCGCGTCGTATCCGGGCACACTTGTTGTGGGGTTGGTCCTCGCGGCGATTGGTGTATTGCTTATCGGTATTCTGCCCTCGCTTATGCTGAATCCAGCACAGAATTCTGTTTTTTAATCGCAGTCAGAAGAATGACTATCAGCCGTCAGCAATCGGTTCCATCAGTCACAAGGGGAAACCTTTGCTAAATGAAAACCTCTTAACCGACAGTCGGCAGTGAGCATAGCGAACACCTGATAGCCAATATAATACCGATAGATATTAAATTGAAGTGTGGAAAGATAGAAGGTTGATTCCTCGGTCTTCCACACTTTTGTTTTTCCCTTGCCGAAATACAAAGCAAGGGATTTTGCATAAGTCTTAAGAGAAACGAAAAAGAGGAAGTTATGTCAGACGTTAGATTAGGCTTTATCGGCACAGGTGGCAACATGAATCGCCACTTGCGCGAGTTAACCGAGATTGGCGGCACAAAATTCGTTGCCTTTTGTGATATTGTAGTGGAGAAAGCGGAGCAGGCTGTTACCCAATACGGTGGTAAAGCCTATGGGGATTATAATCA
>JAPOOP010000235.1 GCA_026713385.1 Candidatus Poribacteria bacterium
CACTTTCCGAGAGTGCCAGAGATTCCACTTATTTACAATATCTACACCGTCTTCACCGAAAAACCGTGGCATACACTCGGATGGTGGCCCGCAATGCGGTTCGTCATCTATTTTTCGGTCATCGGGATTGCTTCTTTACTCACGCTTGAGGTTTCGTTCAGCCTCTGGTTCTTCTATCTCTTTTTCAAACTCCAATATATCATCATGAATGCGATCGGACTCAGCATCGGTCCATGGATTAGTTGTAGCCGTCAAGTGATGGGAGGGTATCTCGTTTTTGTTCCCGCAGTTTTCTGGATCGGGCGTGAACACATCATAGCAGTTTTTAGAAAGACATTTGGGCTTGGACACGCAAGGACGAGCCATGCCACTGTGGAAGGACAACCGATAGACGATTCAAATGAACCGGTCTCGTATCGTGTGGCATTGCTTGGATTCCTCTTAGGATTTGTCGTTCTTGTCGTGTTTTTAGTCGTCGTGGGTGTAACAATGTGGGTTGCGGTCGTGACGCTGCTCTCTATCTTTGTCACATCAATTGTTTTGTCTTGGATGGTAGTTAACGGGGGGCTGTTGCTTGTGCAGGCTCCTTTTTTCCCTTCGGAATACATTGACATTACTTTGGGTTCCAACGCGTTAGGGCATAAGAGTCTTGCGATCCTGAGTTTCCAACGTACCTTCCTACGCGATTGGGGCGAATTTATGATGCCAAACTTTCTACACAGTTTCAAGGCGGCAGATGAGGTGAAGCTTGCCCGTCGTCGTATTATGCCGATTTTATGGCTCTCAATAGTCGTAGCACTCCTTGTTTCTGTTTACGCTTCATTGACGCTGATTTACGACAAAGGTGCGCTGTTTTTACAGAGTTGGTCTTTCGTGGTCGCACCGCGTAACTATTTCCAACGGATGAGCAGTCTTATCCAATACCCCATCGAGACGAAGTGGGACGAGGTGTACAGCATGATTGCTGGCGCGGGGTTTACAGGCTTTATGCTCTGGATGCGGCAGAACTTTGTCTGGTGGTCGCTACATCCGATCGGTTATCTTCTGGGAGCAACTTATCCACCGTTTCACCTCTGGTCGTCAATTTTGATCGGATGGTTCATTAAGTATATGGCACTTAAGTTTGGCGGTGCCTCGACGTATAGAAAGATTCGACCCGTCGCGTTCGGCTTGATTTTCGGTGAATATGTGATGGTAGGATTGTGGATGATAGTTGGGTTCTTTACAGGAATCGGTTATTTTGCGTTGCCGTCGTGACCTATGGGTGCGCTTGAAAACTGTGCCATAGGTGTTAATTTCGTCTGAATCGCGGCTTACACGGATTACGCAGATTTGGGAGTCTTCTGTGAACGAAGCCTTTGGTAATGCCGGATTTTTACTCGGTGTGTCGAAGGCTTATGATTGAGTAGAGTTTCTAAAGGAGGGCATTATGCCATCTAATCCATCCGATCTTGCAACTACATGGAAAGCGCGTGCGAAAACCCGACATACTGTCGTTGGGATTCGGACGTGGCACGTCAACCTGAACCCTCGCGCCATGCCCAGTTTAGGGTTTGCCAAGGGACAGTGGCAGAAACCGACGACTCAGGCAGTACATGTCGATTGGCGCGGTCCCTTTGCGGCACAGGCAGGCGCGTTAATCGTAGAAATTACCACTGATAAGGGTTTGAAAGGATACGGTCTTGGAGGTGGAGGGCTTGCTGGCGCGCTGATTATTGAGAAACACCTCCAGAACTTCGTCGTCGGACGCGATCCGCTTGATGTTGAGGAGATTTGGGAACGTCTGTATCATATCACTTCAATTTATGGACGACGCGGTTTGGTTATTTATGTCTTGAGTGGCATAGAACTCGCGCTTGTTGATTTATGTGGAAAGATCGTAGACGCGCCTGTCTATGGTCTTATTACGGATACGCCGTCCCTCAAGATGCCCGCCTATGCCACCGGTGCCGATGTCGGCTATTACGCAGAGAACGGGTTTACTGCTTGCAAGCTACCGCTCCGTAATGGACTCGCTGAAGGTGAAGATGGATTTACGGAAAATGTCGAGCTGATACACGAGGCACGAGACGCTGTTGGGACGGAAACAGAATTGATGGCAGACATCTATCTCCGTTGGGATGTGGACTACACGCTCCGTTTCGCAGATGCCTCCACCGATGCGCGCCTCAAATGGATCGAAGAACCTATCCCACTTGATGACTATGCAGGTATGGCACAATTAGTACGTGAAGTTCAACCGGCTTGGATTGTCTCAGGCGAGCATGAATTCACACGATACGGGTTTCGTGAATTGTTGCGTTGGAACGCTGCGGATATGATTCAACCGGACATCAGTTGGGCGGGTGGTTTCACGGAATGTTTACGCATCGCCCGTGAAGTCGCTGAACTGGATATTCCGACATGGCTCCACCAAGCAGGAACACCGTGGGGGTTGCATCTCACAGCGTGTCTCCCGTTGCCGTGTATGGCAGAAACTTTCGGTCCCTCCCGCGACGGCATTGAAAATGAGTTGTATTGTCTCTTACGTCCCGCACCTCAGGATGGGTTTTTCAGTTTAAACGATGCGCCAGGTTTCGGCGTGGAACTTGACGAAAGGTTGTTGGATGCTTATACAGTTGATCGCTTGTAGGGGCAGTTGTGGCATCTGCAAATTTGCCTGTGGAGCCATTTAAGCAGTTCCATCGGGGCCTTTCTCTTTCATCCGCTTAACGGCATCTAATTTCGTTTGTTGCCAGTCTGTCCAGTCTTTTTTCCCTTCATAACGGACGACATCGTGAATCGTTGCGCGCGGTTGATAGGTAATGTAGTTGCCCGTGTGCCAAGCGAGATTCCGATACACCATGAAATCTCCCGGTCCCAGGTGCACTTGAACCGCACCCGGAAACTGCCTACAGTGCTCTAAACAGAATCGTTCGGCTTCAGCGTTAGATTGCCCTTCAGCGGGTTTCCGCAGTTTCGGATCATTTGTTGA
>JAPOOP010000531.1 GCA_026713385.1 Candidatus Poribacteria bacterium
ATTGAATCTGTTGTAGTCGTTGGAACCCGGAGTATAAGCAGAAGAGCCTTGCAGGCTCCTGTCCCGATAGAAGTCGTTAGCAGGGATCAGCTTAGCCTTACCGGTCAATCTGAAACAGGTCGTGTCCTTCAGATGTTAGTCCCCTCCTTCAATTTTCCAAGTTCGACGATCAGTGACGGCACCGACGCGCTGAGACCTGCGACTCTGCGGGGCTTGGGACCTGATCAGGTGCTGGTACTGGTCAATGGTAAACGTCGCCACAAAAGTGCCCTACTTCACGTAAATAGCTCGGTTGGTCGCGGCACTGCCGGAACAGACTTCAACGCGATTCCTGCTGCGGCGATAGAACGTATTGAAGTCCTCCGAGATGGTGCGGCGGCACAATACGGTTCCGATGCCATCGCTGGTGTGATCAACATCGTATTGAAAAATGATGCTGATAAAGGCGATGCGAACATCTATTGGGGTCAAACTTATGAAGGTGATGGAGATACATGGAGTGGAAATGGGAACTACGGAGCGAAAGTAGGGGATTCCGGCTTTCTTAACCTAACCGTGGATTGGCGTGAACGCTATCGGACGAATCGCGCTGGACTTACCGGGACGCGGCAATACGATTGGGTAGAAGCGAATCCCGGTAGACCAGGACCCCCTGATGCCATACTTGAGGTAAAGGATACAAACGGAAATGTAACAGGCGAAAAACAGGTCTGGTTTGACCCACGCGAATATCATTTCAATCGGAAAAATTTCCGGGTCGGTGATTCTGATGCCTCACAAAAAGTTGGGATTTACAATTTTGGCTTACCACTGACGGAAGGATTGGAGTTATACTCATTCGGTGGTTACTCCACGCGCCAGAATAATAGTTCAGGTTTTTATCGCAATGCCAAAGATGTTAGCCGTAATGTGAAGGCAATTTATCCAGATGGATTTCTTCCGGAAATTAACACAACGATTGAAGATGTATCCATCGCATTGGGAATGGCTTGGCACCATACCTCAACAGATTTGAATGTTGATGTCAGTCTCAATCATGGTCTGAATACGTTTGACTTTTTCGTTTCTAACTCGCTGAATGCATCTTATGGGGCGGCGAGCCCGACTGCCGCCGATTCCGGTGGCTTTCGACTCGATCAAACCACTTTTAATGTAGATGTTACCTATCCGCTTATGTATCAGTTTTCATTGGTGAACCTCGCAGGGGGTATCGAATTCCGTAGGGAAGGCTACGGCATCCGAGCGGGTGAACCCGTTTCTTGGTTCAACGCGAGTCTCGGCACAGAAGGAGCGGCTGGCGGCATTCAGGTCTTCCCCGGATTTCGTCCTGACAATGAAGTGGACGAAAGTCGCACCAACATCGCAGGCTATGCTGACTTCGAATCCTACTTAAGTGGACAACCCGGAACAGGTCTTCTTGTCGGTGCAGCGGTGCGTGGGGAACAGTACAGCGATTTTGGTGCGACTGTCACAGGCAAAGCGACAACTCGCTACGACGTGACAGAACAGGTTGCGGTCCGTGCAGCGGGTAGCACTGGCTTCCGTGCTCCGTTACTTCAACAACTCTATTTTAACAATATTAGTACACAATTCAAGGCAGACAACAACGACATTGACGGCGATGGAAACACAACAGAACTACTGCCTTTCGAGATAGGGACCTTTCGGAATGATAGTGAAACCGCCCGTACCCTGAACATTCCAGAACTTAAAGAGGAAACCTCTGTCAATGTTTCAGGCGGTGTCGTCGTCAAACCGATTCAAAATCTATGGGTGACGCTTGATGCATTCCAGATTAATATTGATGACCGGATTGTTCTGAGTGGAAGTTTCAAGGCTGATGCTATCCCTGTTTTAGCACAAGCAGGTGTTAACCAAGCCCAAGTCTTTACGAATGTTGCACAAACGCGGACCCGTGGTATTGACGTAGCTGCGGGTTACCTACATGCCTTTGACAACGAATCCATCTTGAACTTCAAACTCGCGGCAACATGGACGGACACTGAAGTTATCGGCGATGTGGAAGCTCCAGGTCCTATTCTGATTGGACTTGAAGAGATTCTTTTTCCGGAACGAGAACGCTCCATCATTGAGGAATGGCAACCCAACACTCGCATCAATTTCACAACTGATTATATCATTGGTCCCCTTAAGATTGGATCCGCTTTACGCTACTTCGGGAGTTACACTGTTCAAGAAGGAAGCGGCAAGAGTGCTCAGCGACAAACCTATAGTGGAAAATGGATCGCTGATATCCAAGGATTATATCAACTCAATGACTCTTTAGCACTGACGTTAGGAGTAAACAATTTCCTTAACCAATTGCCCGACTTGAATGCAGTAGGTCAAGCACGCGGCGGCACTCTAATAGATAGTAGTGGAACAGTCATTGCGGATTCACCAGGCGTTTTTACGTATGATCGTAGGGCTGCGCCTTTCGGTTTCAATGGTGGGCTTTACTACGCGAAAGTATCCTATAGTTTCTAATTTTTATTTTACCTTGCGGTTCGGTTAAGCGGGTTAGGATCTATAACGTGCCTTCCTGTATAAAGGCACAAGTGCGGTTTCCAACCGAGCTTTTTTTATTTTTGTTGCACGTATTTTCAGAATTTGCTAAATTGGAACGAGATTTGAATTTAAAGGAGAGTTATTGAATGCATCGAAATCTCTTAATCGTTTGTGCGACGTTGCTCTTTATAGGTGCTATTATTGCGCTGAGCATCAACTCCGTTGAAAGCCAGAGTGATATGGTGCAGCGCGGGAAATACCTCGTGGACACGGTAGGTGCGTGCGGACATTGCCATACACCACGCGCCGGTGCTGAATATAATATGGGCATGTATCTCGCCGGGCATCCAGCAAACGCGCCTTATCCGCGCTACAATTTCAGCATGATGCAACAGGGCATCTTCATTCTTACATCAACGCAAATGACTGCATTCTCCGGTCCGTTTGGAACGAGCTTTGCTTCAAACTTGACACCGGACAAAGAAACCGGATTGGGCGAATGGACAGAGGAAATGTTCATCCAAGCAATACGTACTGGACTCCATCAAGGCGTGGCAGGCAACAGGAAGATTTTTCCGCCGATGCCGACAAAACATTACGCCCAAATGAACGATGAAGACCTGAAGGCGATCTGGGCGTATCTACGGACGATTAAGCCTGTCAATAACGAAGTGAGTTCACCGTTGAATTCACGGGGACGGCCGTATTAATTAGCCGTCAGCCATCAGGGCGTTCCGCTGCGCTCCACTCTCGGATGTCAGCAATCCATTTATGGTATTTTAAGATTCTGACTGCCACACGCCCCACTGGACACTAACACCTACGTCGGGGCAACTCAAAAATTCGGAGACACACTTTATGGTATCAGAAAAAAAATCAGTACGAATCGCTGTCGTTGGTATGGGTATAGGTAAACCCAATGGGACGGCACTCGCCAGTAACCCGCGAGGCACTGTTGTCGCCCTCTGCGATTTGCTTGAGGATCGGATGAAAGACTTCGCCAAAGATCTACCGGGCGAGGTCAAATTCTACACAGACTACAAAGAGATGTGCAAAGCCAGCGACATCGACGCAGTGTTTGTCGGCACACCGAATCAGTGGCATGTACCAATAGCATTGGAAGCGGTGCGGAACGGCAAACATGTCATGGTAACGAAACCACTCGCCGATTCTGAGGAAGCAGCACAAAAACTCGTCACGGAAGCGGAAGCAGCAGGCGTTGTCAACATGATGTCGCTCTCCACGCGCTTCGGAGATACGTGCCAACACCTCGGCAATCTCGCACGCGATAACTATTTCGGTGAACTCTACTACGCCCGTGCACGCAGTGTTCGTCGCAATGGTATCCCGGCATGGAATCTCGGTTTCATCAAGAAGGGAGGCGGTGCGTTCCGTGATATGGGTGTCCACGTTCTCGATTCAGCGTGGTGGATCCTCGGATTACCGAAACCGGTCGCAGTGCTCGGTGCCGCCGGTGCGAAATTTGGACCGCGGGGTCGCGGATACTGGAATCGCAGTCAACCGCCAAAGGAGACCTACGAGCAGTACGAGTCAGATGACTACGCAGGCGGTTTCATTACCTTTGAAAACGGGCTCGGTTTACAGGTGGAAAGTTTCTGGGCATCACACCAACCTGATGAATTCCAGATAGAACTCTTCGGCACGGAAGCCGGCGCGACGATGAGTCCCTTGAAACTCTATCGCACGGACGAATCGGGCACATCTGAGGATATAAACGTCAATCTGCCACCGGGTAAATACAGCAACTCATGGGATGCTATCGCCGACCACTTCATTGAATGCATCTTAGACGACGTAAAATGTCAGGCACCCCTCCGCCACGGGTTGATTGTTCAACAAATGATGGAAGGTTTGCTCAAAAGTGCCGAAACAGGACGTGAAGTTCAGATTGTATCTTAATTAGGCACAAGGCGTTAAATGAGGTCTTTTGTTGGTTGTCCGTTTTTCCTCATACCTGAAGAAACACCCAAGCAAAAACCCTGCGCCGTTGTTGCAGATTTTTAATTTTTCCTTGCGGTGCGATTAGTTGGGTTTGAACTTTTGTCTGCCTCTCCGTAGACCTGCAGAAACACCCAAGCAAAAACCCTGCGCCGTTGTTGCAGGCTGCTATCTCTCGTTAAGATTTTTTAGTACACAACCATAAGGTAAAATTAAAAGATGACTCTCGACATGACGACCCTTCGCGACGATTTTGCGAGAGACGGTTTCGCTATCGAACCGAATCTGTTTGCGCGAAGCGAAGTTCAACGTCTCAAATTAGAGTGTATCGACATTCTGGAAGCCGTTAAGACAGAGACAGGTGCAGTCGCTGGACACGGCGTGTATGTCGGTTTAGCTGCGCGGAGTCCGGTCTTTCAAACCGCAGTGGGTGATGCCCGGATACTCGATATTTTAGAAGGCATCCTCGCGCCGGATATTGAGTTCCTGAGCGATAAGATGGTTTTCAAGAGTGAGACGACGACTTTCGCCAGCCCTTGGCACCAAGACTGGTCGTATTGGTATGGCGCACACAAGCTCTCGATCTGGGTCGCTCTTGACGATGCGACGGTCGAAAACGGGTGTCTCAAACTCTTTCCGGGTTCCCATAAATCCGCCATTGTCCACGACGGTGATGCCAGTGATGGCAATG
>JAPOOP010000584.1 GCA_026713385.1 Candidatus Poribacteria bacterium
TGATTAGGAATCTCAAGTGCAAAAAGTTGTTCAACAGTTATATCACCACAATAGAGAATGTCCCTGACGATTTCTTCAGTGTGCGTCCAACTCGTTTCGGGACGTTGAATCAAGTCTTCTGCCTGCTCTAAAATGGAAGACAACAGGTACTGAATCGTCTGATCAAAACGCGCGCGATGATATTCCACGGCGTGCGGATATACGTCTGTGTGTGTCTGAAGCCGTGCCTCAAACGCAGTTTCAAATTCATGATAGTACATTAATGGTTTCCTCGGTTTATCGGAATACAGTTGATTAGTGTTGTTTGAGCTTACCCCATAAGGTTGTTATTTTTTCTGCCCTCGGTGAGACAGCAAAGAAAGGTTCTGGCACCCACGTCGGAGATATATTCGCTGACAAACCTGTGGTGAGTCGAATAGATTCTGCTCAAAGTGTTCCAAGTCGGCTATGCCTGAAAACCTACTCCCGTTTGAGTTCTCCCCATGTTGTGGTGAGTAACTCTGGTTGCGGTGAAACCGGCAACGCATACGCCGGATCAAACCAATCTCCCCAGTATTCCATGAAATATGCGTCAATTGCGTCCGAACGCCGCTGTTTAGATTAAGTTTGAAGATTTGGAAATCTCCATTGATTTCCTGTGTGTAAAGAACTTTTTCCCCATTTGGAGATAGCGCAGGATACTGTGCATAGGGGCCTGCTTCATCTATAAGTTGTTTGAGACCCGAGCCGTCTCGATTGACGATGTAGATCGTCTGTTTATCCTTCCATGCCTTTTGCAGATCCCTCTCCAAGATGGGGGGTATCAGATGCTTGTTCCCAGTAAAGGCAAGTCTGTCTCCTATAGCAGACCAAGAGGGATAGTATTGCCAAATCAGTGTTTTCTTGGGTAGCGGTTGTTCCTGCGCTCGTGTCTGGACGTTGATAAATGTAAGTTGAGACGCGAATGGCTGGTCTACAGAGTAGGCAATTTCAGTGCCATCCGGCGACCATGAGGGATACCAGCCTTTCGCAATATGTTCATCCTCTTGTTCTCCAAGGGGCGCAATGTGGATATCAGAATTAAGATTACCCAACTTCGCGTTCACATAAGCGATGTGTTTGCCATCGGGTGACCATGTTGGATTGGTTCTATAAATTTTCGTTTTTCTTTTGAAGACACGTCGAACGTTGGTTCCATCTGGGTCCATCAGGTAAAGGTCTCGAACACCCCCACGATCGGAGATAAAAAGAATCTTTTCGCCTGTCGGAGACCAGACGGCTTGCAGATCATTTCCAAGATGTTGTGTAAGTCTCACCTGTTCGCTGCCATCTGGGTTCATGGTGTATACTTCTCTGTTTCCGTCGCGTGTAGAGGTAAACAGAATTTTCGGGGTCGTCAGTGCTTTTGCGAAAAGCGAAGCAACGTTCGCACATAGTAGTATCACACTCAGCATGTAAAAGACAAATATACGTTTCATCTGTATTTCTCCGATAATTGCTCAAGAGACGTAATAGACTCAGCATATGGGAGCGTGTGGCAGTAGAAACTACCACACACTGAAAAGTCAATAAGATTGTGACGGACTACGCCACAGCCTATATTGACGGTATTAATAACATGTACCCCACCCATTCACGAAAGGGTCATTACATGTCTCTGGGGCCATACACCAAGTGTCATCTTTGCATAATCCCCCTGCATGGGCGGGTGTTGTTCCAACGATAGTCTGTGCGAGTAGAACGCTGCCCACCGCCGCACCGAGGGCCAACGGGGATTTGACTCCGACTTTACCTTCCTCAGACTGGACGAACTCGCGGATTTTACCGCGAAGATTCTTTTTCATTTCGGTTTTTCTCCTTTCTACCGGTGCTTCTACTCCGGCGAGATTGGATTCCCAAACAGCGTTGGGAACACCATCTCCAGGACGAATACTATCGCTACGGGAGTGAAGCCCTCCCCTTGGAAACGCTTGAAAGCAAATATGACTTCAGCAGCTCTAACATTTTGAATACTATCACTGCTAAAGTATTTTTAAGGTGATAA
>JAPOOP010000359.1 GCA_026713385.1 Candidatus Poribacteria bacterium
CACATGCTCTTCGACGGTCGCCCCGACCGCCCGTGGGATGGTGAACCACGCTACAATAGCCTCATCTTCATCGGGCGCAACCTCGACCGGACCGAATTGACGGAAGGATTTGAAGCATGTCTCGCTTGAACAACTTGAGCAGCCGCTTTGTCCAGCCCTCTCAACTGCGCGAAAATTGGACCGCAACCATCAACGACCACGTCATTGATCTGGCGTGGTCCCCTGATGGGAAATACATCGCTGCCGCGTCAGTTCTCGGTCCGGTGACAATTTTTGAAGGTCGTCGTCGAGTGGTTATCCATGCCTTTGAAGGGCATGAATTCGGCACAATGTCAATCGCTTGGCATCCAAACAGCAAGGTGCTTGCAAGCGCAGGACAAGATGGGAAAATTCGGTTGTGGGATATGAAAAGTGGCGAAGCAACCCATTCGCTTGACGGCGGCGCAGCATGGGTTGAGCACCTGGCTTGGAGTGGCGGCAATAAACCGATACTCGCCTCTGCCGCTGGTCGTAAGCTGAAACTCTGGAACGCTGTCGGCGATCTTGTTCGCGAATATTCTGACCATCAGAGCACGATTTCTGGTATTCAATGGAAACCACATGTAAGGCAACTTGCCTCGATTGCCTACGGCGGTGTCACGCTGTGGGACCCGCAACAGTCAGAAGCCGTCCGCCGATTGGAATGGAGAGGTTCATCACTGGTGATTGCATGGAGCCCTGACGGCAAACACATCGCCACCGGAGATCAAGATTCGACCGTACATTTCTGGATTATGTCTACCGGGAAGGACTTGCAAATGACTGGCTATCCGACGAAAGTGCGAGAACTCTCGTGGGATGTCACGAGTCGATACTTGGCTACCGGAGGCGGTCAAGAAGTTACGGTGTGGGATTGTTCCGGTCGCGGACCGGCCGGTACCGAACCCATTACGCTTTCCGACCATCAGGATTTTCTCAACGTTGTGCGTTTTCAACATCGCGGAAAACTGCTGGCCTCAGGCGGTGCCGACGGTCTGGTCTACGTCTGGCAATTGCGAGGCAACCTCGGTTCTCGGGCGGTTCATGAAGCCGCTCTGACAGTGGGGGTCACAAGCCTCGTTTGGGCACCGAATGACCAGTACATTGCTGTTGGTGACGAGTCGGGTGGGGTGAGCGTTTTTTCGATAAGTTAAAGTTCAACATTCAAACGGAATCAGTTGCCCAAGTTCTTAGTTTGGTTATTTAACCAAGCTAAGAGCTTAGGCAATAGTTTGTAGTAAAGTTCTCACTTGAGATCACATTTGAGACAGGACAGTTGTGCTGCAGTAAAGAATAGGGCATTAAAAAGAATCAATAGAATAACTGGAAAAAGGACGCTTTGATGCGAGACCTGCTCTTCAAACCTTGGCATAATATCTGGGTCCACAGGTTTTTGAGACAATCCTTCCCGCACAGGATAGATATGGAGACTGTCCGGATCACTCTTATCCTCCGTTTTAATGAAATCTATGAACGTTTGCCTATAACGGCGAACCTGTTTGACGAAATCCATATAACTGACGATTCCTGTGTTTGAGAGCCCTTCCATCGCATATTGGAAGCACACTATTGGGGAGATTAGGGTGAGTTCGCGGGCAAGCCGTACCTGCCTCAATTCCTTGAGTGTTGAGAGTTTTTTGTATGCCTGAAGGAAGGTATCTTGTGTGATTTCTTCAGCATAGTGAAAATCGCCAATCTTCCTCCATGCAAGGG
The DNA here is from genome assembly GCA_026713385.1 of Candidatus Poribacteria bacterium. Classification (GTDB taxonomy): domain Bacteria; phylum Poribacteria; class WGA-4E; order WGA-4E; family WGA-3G; genus WGA-3G. The sequence goes on from JAPOOP010000359.1 coordinate 1,732, forward strand.
CGTGGACACTCTTTCGGTATTTTTGAACCAAGGTGCTGAACGCCGCGTCGTCGCCTGACAAGGTGATGCGTATGAGTTGAACATCGTCTTTTTTTATCAGAATTCTCCATAATTAACGTTTTCGGTTCAAATATCCGACCTAAAGAATTTGAGAAACGCCACGGTTGTTAACGCTACCGCAAAGAAGCAGAGCAGCAAAACATCCACAGCAGACTGCCGCAATGTTTCCCCTAAGGGAGTTACGACCACATTTGGCGGAGGTGCTATTTTTTCGTCACTTGACTGAGATGTATTCATACGAGCTGCCATTTGTGCCACTTGTGCAAAGAAATCGTCTGAAACATGAGTGAAGTAATCCGTATTGAGTTGTGCATAGTAGGATTCGCCGGTTTGAAAATAGGTATCCCTTTTGAGTTTTCCTGTCTGTGTTAAGTTCATGACGAGAAAAGTTAAAGAAGATGTCGGTGTGATTCGAGAAAGTGTCTCGCCCATGGACTCTTGTCTCGCCTTCTCACGTTGATATGCTCTATCAATTTTGTTGGCTTGATCCTCGAATTTCAGTCGATATTCCCTCTCAATAGGTTCGCGGAGTTCTTGCAAATTATCCTTGCCATCCGGTCTTATCTCAAAGCGGCCTCCTGTGGCTTCCATGAATTTCTTTGTAATCTTCTCATCCTTCTCTGCATTGAGATTGTTGCGAACCGCTGTCTTTTCCATATAGACGCTCTGCACTGTTCGAGTAGGTGTGAGAAGCTTAGCGGTAACAAAACCAGCGCGTGGTGCGATCAACACAGCAAGTACCCAGACGGTAAAAGCGACGATGAGAGCTGTTTTGGAATCGTCCAGATAGGTGGAGATCACCGTCCCTATCGAAAAAAACACCGCAATATAGAGCAGCGAGGCTCCTGTTAAGCCGAGTACCCGTGAAAAAACGTCGGACTCACCCAAGGGGAACCCTTGCCAAACAAGCACGAGTAAACCGAATAGGAATGAGACTAAGAACGGGATGACGAAAACGATGTATCCACCGATTAATTTGCTCCATAGAAAGAGATCGCGCGGTAATGCATTTGCTAAAGTGATTCGCAGTGTGCCTGCTTCCCTTTCCCCGGCAACGGCATCGAACGTAAACAGGAGGGCGAGCAGACTGAAAACAGTGCTGACGACAAACAGAAAGTCAAGATGTCCTAAAGCATAAGAAAGCGGTGCCTCCGCCAGTGTTGTTGAACCCCGTCGGACGCCGTTACGCGTCATTCCAAGATAGGTAGGGAGTGCTTCCTCTAACCCGTTCGCGAAGACACTCAACGGCGTTGGGTTAAGATAAAGTTTAGAAACCTCCTTATCTGGATCCTGTGCATTTGGCGGTGCCTCTTTCGCTTCAGCCCTCGAGCGTTTAACTGCCTCCTGATAATCTACATGATTCTGGCGATAGTGTCGATAATTAATAAAAAGCGTGAGAGGTATGAGCAATACACACATCAAAAGGAGCGCGACAAACCGGACGCTCAAGATATGGTGCATCATCTCTTTCTGAATTAAAGACATTAACATAAAGGTGTCTCCGTTTCCAAATCGGGGTATGATACGCTTCAATTATTTAAAGACACAATTTTGGAGGCAAAACTTGCATAATCTGGAAAAATCAGACGATGAAACCGATCATGAACCGAGAGGTCAGGACATTTGAGACGAACTCCCGCTGGAGAATCAATCACAATGTTGTCATAGGTTTATACCGAACGTTCAAAAACCACTGCTGGCGGCTAAGACTCCCTATAATCCACGAAATCTGCAAAATCCGTGTCATCCGCGATTCAGACACCTAAAACGCCTTCCGCTTAATATCGCCCCACGTCGTAGTGACCTTACCCTTCGACGAGACCGAGAGCAAAGGACCCCGCATCGCGATTCTGACTTCATCTTCACTGAGCGCACGACTCCATATCGCGACTTCATCGATGGAACCGCCTTCAAATGCGTACTGCGGTTTATTTTTCGCACAGCCAATCCGCAAATCCTCCTCGTTGGTGCCGGAGAAGTCATCAACCTGTGAAGGTAAATTAGCAATCATTTCTCCATTAAGATAGATTTTCAGAGCTTTATCACCATAGGTTCCGATAACATGATGCCATGTCCTATTCTTCATTTCGTTCAGAGTCGTAATGGTTCGCTGCAAATCTGCCGCCCCAACAAGCATAGAGATCACTGAGTCTGTCTCAAAGGCTCCGAGTTCCGGAAAATCCTTTTTACCCCAGACTACCATACCGTAAGATTCATTCTGCTTAGAATAGCACCCCTTATCAAACCATTGGGAGGAACTCCCTGTCCAATCTTCGTGATACACCCATGCCATCATCGTAATTTCATCACTGATTTCTAAGGCATCCGAGGATGGGATATTCACGCAATCTTCAGTTTCACCAGTGATACGAATTGCTTTCCCATATTTGCCCTTGACAAATTTAGTGTTTTTGACGATTTCGGCATCCAGACCGTTGCCGGATTCATCAAGAATTCGCTTGCCCTTGACGGAATCGAACGTAAAGTGAACCACGAGGCCATCAGCGATGTCTGCCGCAGCGTAGTCTGCTGCGATAAGCATCAATGCACTAAATAGCATGGCGTAATCAAGTAGTTTTTTCATTCTATTTTCCTCTCGTTAGGGTCATTTATAGTGAATGCTAAAAATATATAGACACTTTCATCCCCCGGTAGGCGAGGTTTCCTAACCTCGCCGATGTAGAGTGTCCAAGTAATTCTAAAATCCACCATAGTTTTAAGTTTTTTGGATCAGTTATGTTTTAAGGATATGCCTATCTTCTGGTCCGTTCAAAACACAACACACCTTGTCGTTCTGTGCCGACATAAAACGTATCCGCATCAACAACGAGAGAAGTCACGACCCCTGAAATTTCTGGTGCAACTTGTTCCAAAATGCTTGTATCACTTTTTAGAGAATAGATACCTTCATCATTAGCCCCATAAACGGAATTCCCTCTTGTAGATAACGACTTGATGATAACAAGTTCTCCCGCCTCATCGACAAGGACATTCCAGACAACGCCATCTTTTGAATAAAAAACCCCTTTGTCAGTCGCGATGTAGACCGTTGAACCTGCAAAGACTATCTCTTTGAAATGCTCGATAGAGAAAGGCAGATTTGGTGTGACATCATTCCAAGTGTCTCCACCGTCAAGCGATTGTAAGAGATGCCCATCCCGCTTACCGACGTAGACGGTTTTCCCTGATACAGCGATTTTAAAGCCGCTTCGTACATTGGCACGCGAGAGTTCGATAGTCTCTTCCACGCCTGTGTAGAACCATTTAGTCTCACTTGGGTTCCATCGGAAGAGTTTATAGTTGTATTCCATGTAGAAGGTTTCACCGCTGACAGCGAAGCTGCCCCATAAACCTTCCCACATCAGTTCGTATGCAAATGGGGAGTCCGCTTGGACTCGTATCAACTGTTTCAAGAAACTCTCTGCCCCAAAATCCGGATTCTCTTGTATCAATTTGCTTGATAGAGGATCAATTGTAGAAGAAAAGGTAATCATGAATCCCTGTTCCATTTGCCGTTCGTCCTTAAAATTAAAACTTCTGCCGCCTAATACATGGCACATTAATTTTCTTGAATCAAGAGAGGACGGGATTTCTGGAATGAGGTTTAACACATTGCCGTCAGCAGATAACTGAAGAATAACGATGGAATTATCCCGTAACCCTTTTGCATAGAGCATACCATCGGTTTCTACCACCTGAACGATACGTGGTGTTTCCTTGGACAAGAGTTGATTAATTTCTAACGCTACGTTGACAGCATCCCATGAGCTCCCTCCATCAGTCGACTTGACAAGATTTGGACCCACCCTTGCATAAAGGGCAGTCGGCATGTTTGGTGCGGGATTCACCATGAAACTAATCAAACCGTCCACACGGCTTTCAAACCTTGTGTTAAATCGATGCCATGTTTTACCACCGTTAGTTGAGCGATGAACGCCAGTGATTCCACCAATATAGAATATGTTTTCGTCCAAAGCCACGGTACTGTCCACACTAAACTGCATAGGCGTAATCCCGGAAGATTCTATGGAGGTCCAAGTGTCTCCGCTATTCGTTGATCGCGCTACGACACCATTATCCCGCCCTATTAATAGAAGCGTTTCTCCCGCAGTAAGCAGCGTTATTTCGGGTAGGACCCCTATTGAGAGCGAAGTATCCAGAGGCGTTATGTTCACCCATGAATCGCCGCCATCAGTTGATCGGAATATCCACCACGAACGCTTTTCACTTTCCCATAATTGCTTAAAATTCTCTTCCGGTGTTCCATCACCTGCCAAAATGTTCACAGAGACCGCAGCGTAGAGTTGGTCTTTAGACCCAACCAAAGCGTTGACACGCACAATGTTATCTACCGGCAATGGCAAGTGTTCCCAAGTTCCCGCGTTAAACCTGTAGATCCCACGCCATGTGCCTGCAAACAGTCTGCCGTGATTCATCCGTAACGAATCAATTCCGGAGTTTTCCGTTAAACGTCTGTCCAAACCATCGCTTATGTCTGTCCATGAATTGCCGGCATCATCAGAGCGAAAAATACCGTCGCTAAGGCAGAGATAAAAGGTATCTTCCGTGATGAGTAATTCCCTTACGTGTCCTTTTGGACAAGGACCAATCAAGTTCCATGTTTCACCACTATCAGTTGATGCGAACAATTCGTATGATGAAATGATATAGAGTGTGCCGTCATGCCCAGCTACAGGACCATTACCGTGCGTGTTTTGGCGTAGAAAATCGACGTTGACAAGTTGCCAAGCGGTTTCATCTATTGGCAATCTGTAGATACTTTCATCCCCTATGACGGCGTAGAGGGTCTTATCCGAAGTTACAGATAGAGTGTTGACTGCATATCGTGTGCCCGGTTCATTCGTCTGAATCCAATTCATAATATCCTCCATGAGATCGTCCGAATGCTGGATACCTCCCAGAATTTCGTGAACCACAGACGCCTCCTGCTTCAGTCGCTTCCGAGCGCGATGGAGTTGGCTCTTAACGGTGTTCGGTGATACCTCCAGAAAGTCACCAATTTCTTCACACGTCATCTCACTCAGGTAGTGAAGTACCACCGCTGTCCGCTCACGTGCCGGTAATTTTTGAAGGAGATACGCAACGACTTCGCGTTGTTTTTCTGTCGTCAACTTTTCGCTCTGTTCTGTCATATATTGGGCGTAAAACAGTGCTTCCACTTCTGCTTCACTCATCGCCTCTAAGGATCGCATCGGGATTCTTTTTTCTCCGAGCCATGTAAGAGAACATCGAGTCGCAATCATATAAAGCCATCCCGAAAATCGGTCTGGATCTCTCAGGGTGCCGAGTTTTTCGTAAGCCCTAAGAAAAGTGTCCTGCGTAATCTCTTCGGCGATGTGGTAATCTTTTACCCTTCGCCGGACGAAGGCGTGTATCTGCTTTTCGTATTTTTTCACGAGAGCCGTGAAGGCATCTTCGTCGCCTGCTAAGATACGCTCAATCCATTTTACATCGTCGTTTTTCATGTGTCTCCCCCGATCAACAATATTGGCTTATGACCCGTGACACATATTATAGGGCAGAAGGTTGCATATTCGTAATTTTCTCACCCAAATTTGGTTTTCCTGCAAGGGCGATATGTTTGGAGAGTGTAAAATTAAAGATTGTCCAAAGTTTAGGGCAGTTATAAGGAGGGTGATTTTCGGTAAAAAGGTTTAAAATGAAAATTTAGGTCTCTGAGAATACAAGGGCATCGAAATCTAAGCGTAGGCGTGCACAACTCAGAGAGCGTATAGACAGACTTAACACGTGGCTTGGGATCTCGTATAGGAATCCGCGCTCTCAAAGTCTTCAGGTGTGTTGATATTGAAAGCAGGTTTTGCGTCAGTCTTGGTGTTTAGATAAGAAGGATTTACCTGCTCTAAACCTCAACGCGGACAAAGGCGAGATATGCTCCGGATAGAAGGACTATGACGAAGAGCGTTAGTAACAAAAGATCGACTGCCGCTGTGTTGAAGTCCTTACTGAAACTCAAGGTGTCTTCAAATTTTGGAATTGCCTCTAACGGGACAGGCTTCTGTGACATCCCTTCACGAACACCAGAGATATGGAGGCTCTCCGGATCGGCTTGATCGGTGTCAGCGATGAAAACCCGATAGTGTTGGGCGTAAGATTTAACGTTCTCTAAAAATTGCAAATGCCGCTCAAACCCCGTTCCAGCAAAGGATTCAAGGAGCTGCTGGAAAATGGTAACAGGTGAAATTTGAGTGGTAGCACGCGCTCGACGGACCTGGGAAATCCGCTGTTTTAAACGTTCTTCGTGCAGGCGTTCCTGCTGTGCAGCATCTTTAGTGACGTACTCGCCTGCCACTTGTAATATTTGGATTCGTGTCAAATTCTTATCTGGGTCATACCGAAGTGCATAGTATTCGTTCCCAAGTTCCTCCTCAAACTGGGCACTACGTTCAGAGAATCCGATAGCAGACTTTGGCGGTGTAGAACGTCCCGCAATCGAAACGAGCGTACTGGGCATGAAAACGACAAGGGTGACCCAAGCCAAGAGGAGTATCACGAGGCTCACCGCGCTCCGCTGCACACGTGCCGATACGAGCAGTCCCAATGCGAGAAACAGACTTATGTATAGAAGCGTAATAAAGAAAATGAGACATAGGCGTCCCCAAGCCTCCGCACCGAGGTGCACATCGCTCGACGTGGAAATCATTAAGAGATTCACCAAGACGGCAAGTGTGAACGGAATGTTTATACTGATTAATGCCCCTAAAAACTTACCAATCAGGACGGTGTGCCGCGGGATCGAATTTGCGAGCATCAATCGCAATGTGCCTTGCTCGCGCTCGTGGGAAATCGAATCGAAGGTAAATAGGAGTGCGATGAGACTTAAGACGTAACCGATGATAAAACCCCAATCCACTTTGGTGACATTTGGACGAACGTTACGCAGATCGGGGGTAGCCGAATGATATGCCAGAATCCAAAAACTTTCTAAGCGCGGTTCACCTCCCTTCCCCCAACGACTGTAACCCCCCTCCACATTACCTGGCAAAAAGGTCTCACCGCCCTCTGCACAGAAGCGAAGGTTAGATGGCTTTTTGTAAAGCCATCCAGGTCCCCGCTCCGCGAGTTTATACAAACTGTCCTCGGCATTATTTGCTAAGCGGTTCTGATGTCTGGTATCAGCATTGTGATAGTTCTGGACGCGTTTTGGGTGTTCCCGGAGATGCACAATCGCGTTGGTCAGCATCAAGCCGAGCAGTAACACCGTTGCCAGGGCAAATCGGAGGTTATTGAGATTATCATAGAGTTCGCGCTTTGTGATATGCCACATTGGTTTTCGGTTACTCGTTTGTGGTATATTGGAATGTTTTCCATCCCAAAAACCTCTTTAACTGATTGCTGACTGCTGACCGCTGACTGCCATCCTACACTTCACTTTGGACGAAAATTAGAAATATCATAATGAAAAGCGCAACATTAATCATGAACAAAAGACATACATCCGGCAAAGCCCGCTTAGCATTCGTATTCACATCAACCCTTTGGAAAGAGAACTGTGGTAGATTACTCCAATCAGCAGCACCTTTGTCCGAAGAAAACCACTGTCGAGATTTGAAAATTTCTTCATCATAGAAATACTCAATCACGTGCTGTCTGTAGCGTCTCGCAGCGTCGAAAAAATCTCTGACACCGAGCAGATCGGTGCCAGCCCACGCTTGTGTTGCAGCATCATACAGCCCCACGGGTGAGAGTTTCAACCAGCGTCGCTCCACATGTGCGGGTTGAATGAAGATGTCTTCCAGTGCGGGTTTTCGGATGGACCACGTTCGGTCGGCTGTTCCAGTAACCTGTGCCCCGAGGAAACCGAAATAATTCTGAGCGTGCGGAATCCTTGATTCAGCTTTCTCGTTGAGCGTATCAACTTCCATCTTGCTTTCGTAGGTGTACGATAGGCGGTCAATGTTACCCCTAAGATATGCGCCGTACCACCCACTGCCTGTAATCTTAAAATGCCAATCTTCCCCTGGCAGAGCATCAGTGGCGAGGAAGTGTTTCCGATCTCTATCGAATTCCTCCCATATCTGTTCGATTTGATTGAAAGCGGATGCCGCGCGGGTCTGGGGTGCTTCCGGTTGCGGGACCACAGCAAGAATCATATTCGGATAGACAAGGACTAAAAAACCCCACACGAACATGGAGAGCATCAATGCGGTACTTGTTCGACGAGTCACCGCCGAGATCAGCATGCCGAGGAGATAGAATACGGAAAGATACACAACGGTTGTAAAAATAATCCCACCGATCCGTAAAAAATCATCGGTATTCAAAAAAATGAAAGGAGCCGTTGTCAGCAAGATGACTGAAAGGAGCAGGCTCATTAGCAACGGCACGAGTAAGCAGAGCATCGCACTGATGTATTTCGCAAGCAGGATATGCCCGCGACGGACATGCGACGTTAAGACCAGCCGTAAGGTGCCACGCTCATGTTCTCCCGCGAGGGTATCGTAGGCGAAAATTAGTGCCAATAAGCTCAGGATCACCTCAAAGATAAAAACAATATCGATGGAGGCGAACATATCCATAAACGGGTTATCCGACCCATGCATCCCGGCATCCCACAGCGATGGAACATACGTATGTGATATCCGTCCCTCGTTTCCGAGTTGTTTATCGAATCCGACATTGAAAATGCTTAACGGGTTCGGAGTCCGGTCAACAAATAATTTCTCTGTCCCTGCGGAATACGTTGTTTTCTCCTCAAGCTGCCGCTGATGCATTTTGACAGCCGCGTTATGGCTTGCCAAGCGTTGCTTGTGGTCTTCAATAAGCACTACCGTATTAGCCACAACAAGCAGCAATATAATGAAGACGGCTGCCGCAAACCGGAACGTCATCAGATTATCGAGAAGTTCTCGGCGGACGAGTGTTGTTAGCATTAATCATACCTCTATAGGCATCTCGTTCTCCATTACCTTATATAACATGGGCTTGATAAAAGATTTTGAGTCTTGTAAGTTAGGTTGATCTGTTTTACCATTACTCGCTTTTGGATGCACCTGTGAGGACTTCATTCCAATCCCACAAGAGAATTGTACCATCTGCCCCGGTGCTAATGAGCGTCTTATTATCAGATGAAAATGCCAACGTCTCTACCTTTTGCGTATGCCCATCAAGAACAGTGATCCTATTTCCTGTTGTAACTTCCCACAACTGAATTGCCCCGCCGACAAGCCCGCTAACAAGAATTGCACCATCTGGTGAAAATACCAACAATTCGGGATGGATTCTGTACGTCCATGTATTGCCTCCGTTACCCTCATCTGGATTGACTGATAGAAGTGTATTACCCGTATTTACATCCCATATACGGATGAATTTATATGAACTGGCAGCAAACAAGGTGCCATCAGATGAAAAGCGCAGTGCTAAAATATGCTCATGGTTCTCTTGGGCTGTTGGCTTGGCAAAGACTGCTAATGCTTTTCCGGTTGCGACGTTCCACGTCTGGATGCCTCCTTGATTAGTCCCATTGGCAAGCATCGCTCCATCTGGTGAAAACTCCAAAGCGGTAACGTGTGGCATATTGTGAATATCGGCTTCTCGATCAACGAGAAGGATATTCAATTCATCACCAGTTTCTGTATTCCACAAATGAATTTTTTTCCCTTCAGAATCGAAGGCTACTGTTTTCCCATCAGGCGAAAAAGTCAGACGTGAGGGGGTTTTAATATCTGTAAGGGTCGCCAATTCGATCCCCGTGCTGACGTCAGTCACGCGAATCGAAGAACCCGAACTCCAAAGCGCGTGGTTGAAACCTGGACTGAAGATTACGCTGCCCCAGGCACGAACACTGGCGAGTTTCGTTCCGTCAGGCGAAAATGCTAAAGTTGCTAACCAATCTTGATGTCCTGCCGTATGAACGATGGATTTTTGTGGTGTTTTCGGATGCCAAAATGTAATTTCACCATTAAAGGCTACACTGACAAGCGTGGTGCTCTCGTCAAAGAAAGTCGCTGCTCTTACCGACTCCGTATGTCCTGTGATATGGGGGGGCAGCGATGCACCAGTTCCCGTCTGCCAGAATCGGATGGCACCGTCGGCACTGGCACTTGCAAGCGTGGTGCCGTCAGCGGAAAACGCTAACGCAGTAATACCGTTGGCATGCCCGGTGAGTGTCGCGAGAGGTTCGCCCGTGATAGTATCCCACAACTGTACTGTTTTATCAACACTTCCACTGGCAAGTATTTTACCATTCGGTGAAAACGCTAACACATTTGTCCATCCGGTATGTTTTTGAAGGGGCATCGATTCGTGGTTATTGATATCCCATAATCGGACGGTTGTATCCTTGCTTCCACTGGCGAGGCGAGTCCCATCGGGTGAAAACGCCAATGCTAAGACTTGGGGTACCCATATATCCGCTGCACTTGCATGTCCCTCGACGAGCGTCGATAACGCTTTACCAGTTTTTGGGTCCCACAACTGTATTTTCCCATCAGCCCATCCAATCGCAATTTTATCTTCTGTGAGCGCGAAGACCTTAGGATAAGGGGTCCCTAAACTAAATTGTGCTTCGGTCTCCTTCACATATCCGCGTCCAGTTTCAACATCTAACCAACTGATTGTGTCGCCCCCGTTACCTAAACTGACAAGTGTTTTGCTATCTTCAGAAAACTGCAATGCGGATCCGGCAAAGGGGCCACCAATGAGCGGGACTTTACGATCCGCAGCCATCTCCCACAACTGGAGTTCCTGTCCGCGAAACTTGCCCCCGCCATTCGCAAGGAAGCGACCATCCGGTGAAAATGCAAGGGATTGGCACATTCCCGCAAATAGAAACCTCTCTTTACCGGTTTCTATATCGTACAGCCACACACCGATATCTGTTCCGATAGCGAGTTGTATTCCATCCGGCGAAAACTGAATCGCATTGATGCCGCCCTTTCCGAAACGTGCTTTTGCCATTTTAGGCAGTTCCGATTGAGAAGCGTCTTTATCCGTTTCCGCTGATTCTGCCTCTACAACCAATGCTGAAACCTCATTAGGCTGTCGATGAATGGCATTGCTCTTGTTTGAGGCATTGACGTTCCCGATCTGCGTCCGAACATCAGGTTTGGATTCAAGGTTTAGCACGATAGGTGCTTCAATGAGATCAACTGTCATTTCAGATGATGCATCGAAACTGTAAGGTTTCTGGAACCGCGATAGGTATTGACTGCCAGCACCTAACATCAAAAGGACAACTGCTAATGTGAAAACGCCTATTGTCCACGGGACCAACGGTTTACCACCAGACGGTACAATCGGTTTCAGACGCGAGATTTCGCGCATGATATTCTCTGTGAGATTCGGCGTAATTTGGAAGTTGTCTAACACCTCTCTTATCATCGGTGCCTCCTTCTTTAACCGCTGCCTCGCTCGATGGAGCCGACTCTTAATCGCACCGACCGATACACCTAAAAACTCACTTATCTCCTCATAATTCATTCCCCCAAGGTAGTAAAGCGTGACGACCGTGCGGTCGCTCTCTGGTAACTTCGCAAGCAACTTTTTGACGACCTCGCGCTGTGCTTCTGCTGTTGTCCGCTCGTTTTCCGCAATAACATATCCAGAATACGTCACTTTTTCTAATTGCGCGCTGCTTGTGTTTTCTAACGACTCTGTTGATAAACGTTTCTTACGCAGCCACATTTTGCAGTAGTTCGCCGCTATCACATAGAGCCAACTCGCGAAACGCTGCGGTTTTTTCAGTGCTGAGAGTTTTTGATACGCCTGCCAGAACGTATTCTGTGTAATATCCTCGGCGATATGGAAATCCCCGATCTTCCGCCACGCGAGTGCGTGAACAGATTTCTGATATTTTTTCACAAGCACGGAGAACGCAGTATCATCACCTGAAAGGACGCGTTGGATGAGTTGAGCATCGTTGTTTTTCATCGGATACCTCTGAAATGAAAGGAGTATGTTCATCAATTCATATCAACATTTAAGATGCTACTTGAAATAAAAAAGTTTCGCAATTCTGCAAGTTTTTATTTTCCAAGCTTCGTAAGAGGATGCAAGTTGATAAAAAGAGGTTCGAGATTCCGCTCTGGCGATAACGAATAGTATGACTATAGGTAATGCGGAAGTGGGCTAATACGCAGTTTGGGATCTCATATAGGCGTTCGCTCTCTCGAAGTCTTCGGGTGTGTTGATATTAAAAAAAGACATGCCCTCCGGATCAAACTCTCTCCAGACTTCAGGCGAAACGTTTTTGATGCGTGCGCGTTCCTGTAGGGCATGGACACGCAACTCGGATTCCCGTAACATCAACTCTATGATAGGCAAACAGCGTTTAGAATAAGCAGCGCACAACGTTTGAAGGGTTATCTGTGTGTCGGCACCGTAGGAGGGGTTTGTAACCCCGATGTCCTTGTTACGGCAGAACGGAGTCTGCCTACTACTATAAGTCTCAGGCATCACTGCGTCGTATTTACCCAAAACGGAAACGAGATAGGTGAGTAGTTTCGGCTCTAAAAACGGACTATCGCA
>JAPOOP010000481.1 GCA_026713385.1 Candidatus Poribacteria bacterium
GATCAGAACCTATCGCCGAATCTTGTGAATCTGCTGGCGGATCTGTTTCCTAATTCCATTTCCCATCTTTTTATCAAATCCCACCTATGGCAACGGTTCACCTTCGTTGGCGGTCAGTTCTGCGTAAAGTTCCTGTAGCCGCGTTGTCACAGGACGTATCCCCTCGTCTCCAATTTTCCTGCCATCAACCTCTAAGACCGGGCTCAACTCACCTACGGTACCGGTCGTGAAGACTTCGTCTGCGGTGTAGACCTCAGTCAACGAAACGTTGCGCTCCGTCAACGGGATACCCGCCTTGCGGGCGATACCGATGACCGTGCCACGTGTGATCCCCGGTAGGCAGCTATCAGCGTGTGGTGTCAGGACTTCTCCACGTTTTATGAGAAAGATGTTTGTTGCATTCGTCTCTGAAACGTAACCGAAGATGTCGAGCATGATCGCATCGTCCACACCAGCGACATTCGCCTCAATCTTGGCGAGGATGTTGTTAATTAGATTGTTGTGATGGATTTTGGAATCGACACACTGCGGTGGGTTCCGTCGGATCGCTGAGGTGATTAAACGGATACCGCTGCTGGCATAGATAGGCGGCTTCCACTCCGCGATCGCAATTAAGGTAGTACCGTACTGATTGACGCGTGCGTCCATGCTGGAGGTGACCTTTTTCCCGCGACTGAGCGTTAGACGGATATGAACACCATCCCGCATACCGTTGGCGTGGAGTGTCTCAAAAATCGCTTGTTTGATCTCATCACGCGTCGGAATGCCTGCGAACGCCATGGCGTGCGCGGAGTCTATGAGTCGATCCAGATGGGCATCCAGTGCGAAGATTTTTCCGTTATAGACACGCAAGCCTTCCCATACGCCATCTCCACCTTGGACGAGGCTATCGAACACGGAGATCTTCGCGTCTTCACGAGGTAACAATTCACCGTTAACGTGGATTAAAATGTTTTCATTTCTTGAATCAGGTAATTTAGGTTCCATATCTCCTCCATATATTGTGGCTATCAGCTTTCAGTTATCGGCTGTCGGTCTGTGACAGTTGTGTGCTTTTTACCACGAGATACTCCTTCTGATGGCTGACCGCTGACTGCTGACCGCCACTCCTACCATGTATCTCGAACGCTTACACCCTCATCCGTGAGATAGGTTTTGATGTTTTCGATCGTAAATTCGCCGTAGTGTGTGATAGAAGCGACAATCGCGGCATCGGCGTTGCTTTCGACGAAGACATCCCGTAGATGCTGTGGGTTTCCGGCACCCCCAGAAGCGATGACCGGCACCGGCACCAGATCCGCAATAGCACCCGTCAATTCGAGTTCATATCCAGCTTTCGTGCCGTCTGCATCGATGCTATTGACGACGATTTCGCCAGCACCCAACTCAATCCCACGCGATGACCATTCCAATGCGTCCCAACCGACCGGTGTTCTCCCGCCGTCTATGAAAATTTCATAGCCGCTTGGGATCTGTTCGCTTTTCGGGACTCGCTTCACCTGCATGCTCAGCACGACGCACTGACTACCGAACGCTCGGGCACCTTCCACAATGAGTTCAGGATTCCGCACAGCACCGGAGTCTATACTCACCTTCTCTGCACCTGCGAGCAGGGCACGGCGCATATCCTCAAGTGTGCGTAACCCACCGCCGACAGAAAATGGGATGAAAATTTCGGCGGCGACTGCCGAAACGACATCAATCATAATATCACGTCGTTCGTTGCTCGCTGTGATGTCATAAAAGACGAGTTCATCGGCACCGCCTTCGTAGTAAAACCGTGCCATCTCGACTGGGTCACCGACATCGACATTGCCTTTGAAAGCGATGCCTTTGGTGACCTTCCCCGCGCGCACGTCTAAGCATGGGATTATCCGTTTCGTTAGCAAAGTGTCCTCCTGTGAGAAACTGAATTAATTTCCGAATCGTTTTTTGAATATATTCAGAATATCGTCAAATTCCGAGACCTTCAGAAGTTTATACATTCCCGCAAGTGCCAGCAGACTCAATCCGATGGGGGCAAACACCCCAATGGTGCGTGGTATGATGCCCTCCGTACCGAGCCAATCCTTCTCAATGACGTTATTTGTCAGCCAGCAAACAATTCCCATCACCGCTGAAGCGATTAAAATCTTGAGCGTCAGTGTGGCAAGTGATCGAAGCCCCAACCGTCCAACCTTGCGGCGAAGCAGTAGCAGTAGGACGGTACAGTTCAACGTCACTGTCAAGACCGTTGAAAATACGACAGCGCGCGGATCCAAGAAAAATTCGCGATAGATGAACAGATAGTTGAGGCAGATATTGAGCACAACGGCACAAATGCCGACAATAACGGGCGCGCGAATATCTTTGTGCGCATAGAACCCGTCTGTAACAATCTTAAGGGTCGAAAATCCGCAGAGGCCGAAGGCATAAACGAATAAGATCCCGGTTGTTCCGATTGTGTCTTCTTCAACGGTTGCACCCCATTCGTAAAGCAAACGGCAGATCGGTGCCGACAATATCATGAGTCCGATTCCAGCCGGAATTGTCAGAACAAGCATTAAGCGGAGGGCGTGAGAAAGCGCGTTACGGAAATTCTCTGTCTCCCCCGCTGTTACAAACCTCGCGAGTTGTGGCAGTGCCACCGTTGAAATCGCAACGCCAAATATCCCAATCGGGAGATGCATAACACGATACGCCCTACTGATCCAAGTCAACCATCCGGAACCTGAAGTAATAAAAAACGTGTTCGTGAGTAGATTCACTTGCACCGCCGCGACCCCCAATACAGCAGGCCCGATGAGCTGAACAACTTGGAGGACTCTCGGATCCCGAAGGCTCAGCAGCGGACGATACTGAAAACCAACCCGATACATAGACGGCACCTGAATTAGGAATTGGGCGATGCCGCCGACAATTACACCCATAGCCATGCCTGTTACCGGGTGAATCTCTACCAGTGGACACAAGTAGTAGCCACCTATGCCGACAGCGAGAGAGCCTACGTTAAAGAAGGTGGAGGCGCAGGCTGGGATACCAAACCGTCCCTTGCTATTCAATAACCCCATGGCAATTGCCGCAAACGACACGAAGAGTAGATACGGAAACATCAATTGCGTGAGATAAATTGCCAGTTCAATTTTGCTGTCAAATCCGAAATGTTCTATGGTGTCTAAATTTCTATCAAAGTTATCTCGTGCCAACACATCGACAAGAACAGGAGCGAAGATGATACCGAGTGCTGTGATACCAAGTAAAACGAGGAACGTTAGATTAAAGATGCGGTTCGTAAGATTCCACGCTGCTTCTTCGCCATCTTCAGCCTCTGTCGCAAGGAATGTGGTAATAAATGCCTTGCTCAAAATCCCTTCACCGAACATATCGCGTAGAAAGTTTGGGATACGGAAGGCAAGATAAAAAGGGTCCGCGCTGGTTTTGGCGGGGAAGTAGTAACCTATCGCCGTTTCGCGAGCGAGACCCAATATCCGCGACCCCATCACAGCAATGCTGACAACTCCCGCTGCACGGGTAACACGCTGATTATTTGTTTCTACGGAGTTTGTTTCGTTTTCCATTTCGACGGAATTTGCTGTTATATAGTTGTTAGCCGTCAGTACGCTGCGCTTTCAGTTATCAGTTAAAGAGGGTTGCGATACTTTAGCATTCTCTTTTATCGAGAGTACCTCAATGGTTTGACGATGGTGAGAAAGAATCGTTATTTATCAAAAGCCTCTTGCCGCTGATAACTGTTAACTGATAACTCTTCCTTGACATCGCTTGCAATTCGGTGTAAATTTTAGAGCAGTACTCGCATAAATTTAATATACATTCTCTCTATGAACATCAGGAGACTTAAAGATGCAGGAAAAGCGATATTTTACGCTCGAAGAAGCAAATCAATGTATCCCCGAATTAGTTGATGAAATTTCACTGTTAAGAGCGATAAGAGCGCAACTCGCAGGACTTCACGCAGAAATTACCCCACTCCTGGAGGTGGTTTCCTCCAACGGTGGCAGTAAGCATACACCCGCCTTGCTTAACGCGACTGAACGCTTTCAGGAAATTCTGGATCGGATTGAGGCACGCGGGTGTCATCTGAAAGGGCTCGACCCAGGATTAGTCGATTTCCCACATCTCCGCGACGGCAAGGAGGTCTACCTCTGTTGGCGGATGGGTGAAAAGAAGGTCCGCTACTGGCATGAGATTGAAGACGGATTTGAGGGGCGACAGTCCTTGTAGTCAGCGCAATTACGCCTTAAAAAAATGGTTCGTCGGACCGTGTCCGTGTCCGATATCCAAAGCGTGCTGGATAGCACCGGTGATATACGCCTTTGCCGTATTGATCGCGTCACTCAAATCTTCGCCATGTGCGAGTTGTGTCGCGATTGCTGCCGAATAGGTGCAACCTGTGCCGTGTGTGTTTTCTGTCTCAACTCGTTCCGCTTCAAAAAAAGTCCATTGACCGTCGCGGTAAAGCACATCTGTTGCCTTGTTTCCAATAAGATGTCCACCTTTGACAAGGACAGCATGACAACCGAATGCCGCTATCGTTTTTGCGGCATTTTTTGCGTCGTCTATGTTTCGGATGTCCTGTTGTGCGAGGAGTTCTGCTTCGTAAACGTTGGGCGTAATCAGTGTCGCAAGCGGAATCAACGCTGTTTTGAGGCTATCAATTGCCTCTTCTTTTAACAGTGGAAATTTGCTTTTGGAGATCATCACGGGATCTACAACAATGGCTGGTGGTGTATATTCTCTCAATTTCCCCGCAACCGCCTCGACAATCGCTGACGAAGAGAGCATCCCCGTTTTGACGCTGGCGACCTCAAAATCCGTGAAAACAGCGTCTAACTGTGCTTCAATCAGTGAAATAGGCAAGTCAAAAGCGTCCGTGACAGTGACCGTGTTCTGTGCTGTAACGGAGGTAATCGCTGACATAGCGAAGCCACCGTTAGCCGAGATCGCCTTGATGTCCGCTTGTATGCCCGCACCCCCACCTGAATCTGAGCCTGCAATTGATAAAATCTGTTTCATGTTTTCAGCCTACTATTAAGTTTACTGCGTTTTATCCAACCTATGATATTAGCATAAAGCGTCAAGATAACGTTTCGCTTGTGTGCCTGCCCCTTTGGGTGGCATAACACCTGACATCACAGCCACCCCGAAAACTCCCGCAGTTAAGCATTCAGGCACCCGTACGGGTGTAATGCCTCCCAATGCGAAGACTGGCAGTTTCACGCCTTCAACCACCTCAGCAAGCCTCGCTGTGCCGACAGCGGGACCGTATCCAGGTTTGCTTGCTGTTGGATAGATAGGACTGTAGGTCAGAAAATCAGCACCTTCTGCTTCCCGTTTTTTTGCCGCATCAAGAGAGTGCACCGAGCACCCAATATAGCAGGGATCACCTGTCTCGGTTTCCTTTACAGAACCTACGGGCTCCGCATTCGCTGGAAGATGAACCCCCGCGGCACCGACATCACTGGCAACATGTATATGTGTATTGATAAAAAGATTTGCTTTGTAATTATAACACGCCGCCGCAATCGGTTCTGCTAATTTAATTAACGCAATATCGCTTAAATCCTTTTCACGCAATTGGATGGCTTTTACACCTGCGTCCAGCAGTTCCGAGACAACATCGATTAATGGAGTAGGCGCGCATCGGTGTCTATCAGTAATGGCGTACAACCTAAAATCAACTTTTTTTATTTTTCTTGCGGTTCGGTAAGGCGGGTGTTTTGCTTAGAGTCTTGGCAATGTAATAAGAGGAAGCGATTTAGTCTATTCCCGGACTAAATCCGGTGTTTCTGCGGATTTCCCAAGAATATTGACGTGCCTTTCCGTAGATCCGCCCTCCATGTTTTCACACACTTTTAAACTTCTTTTCGGAGACGTGCCGCGAACGCTCCATCGACCCCATGTTCATGAGGAAATGTCTGGACAAAGCCTTGTGGTGTTATCGCACTTGAGGGAACATCCGGTAGAAAGCGTTGTGCGTTTTCTATCTTATACATCGGAAAATTTGCCAAAAATCGCTGGATGACTTTCTCGTTTTCCATCGGTTCTATACTACATGTACTGTAGACGAGAATACCCCCCGGTTTGATATGTGTTGCTGCGTTCTTCAGCAGGTTATACTGTATCTCGCTGAGAGCACGAATCTGTTCGAGCGTTTTGTTCCATCGGATGTCAGGATGCCGCCGAAGCGTCCCGAATCCTGAACAAGGGGCATCAATAAGCACGGCATCCGCTGTTTTGATAAACTTGAGGTCGGCTTTTGTCGCGTCCATGACACGGGTCTCAACGTTGTGTGCCTCGACGCGTCGGCAGTTTTTTTGCAACAACGATATTTTTTCTGCTGAGGCATCAACGGCGATAATTTTTCCGGTATTCTTCATGAGATGTGCCAGATGCGTCGTCTTGCCACCCGGCGCAGCGCATAGGTCTACTATGAATTCGGCGTCCTCCGGCGAGAGTAGATGTGCCACTAACATGGCACTTTCATCTTGGACATAGAGGTCCTTCCGGTTAAGGATGTCCTTTAACGTCAATTCGCCAGTAGCATCAAAAGTTGTGATTGTGCGGTTTTCAAGTGCTATCCCATCAGGTGCGATTTTGGAAAGGGACGCGGATAAGCCTTTCATTTCCAAAAATTGGCAAAATTCTTCGCGTTGTGTCAGGAGGGTGTTTACACGAAACGCAAGCGGTGCGATTTGGTTGCTCGCGCGGCAAAACGCCAGCGTCCACGGAACGCCGCGTGTGTGAAGCCATTGCTTTACTAACCACGTTGGGTAGGACAACGAAGACGCAATGTGTTCAGTCGGATTTGCATCGAGTGGTGGATAGGCGACTGTCTTGCCTTCACGCTGGATAGAACGGAGCACCGCATTGATAAATCCTGCGGTCTTCCGTCCACGTGAAGATTTGCGTGGAGGGGAAGTAGCAAGTTGGACGGTTTCAAAAATTGCTGCGTGTGCAGGTATCCCATCGAGGTGTAGCAGTTGGAACGCGCCAAGTCGTAAGATATTACGATGCTTCGCGTCTAACTGAAATCTGGGATTGATAAACTGATTAAGCACCCAGTCCAGTTGCTTCTGCCACCGGGTAACGCCGTAGACGAGCCCATTTACCAATCGGCGTTCGCGCCCGTCAATTGCGGGTCTCCGTCCGAAGGCATTGTCAACAACGGCTGCTATCGACGCGTTGCTGTGCGAGAGGGTCAACAGACATTCTAAGGCGACTTTGCGCGCATTCATATCTCGCGATAACGCGAAGTTTCGGATTCACTGTCCCGATGCCTCGCGAGTCTCCTTTGTTTTGACAGCAATTCGTCATTAGTGTAATTTGGGTTTTAAGAAAAACACCCAAAGACGTAGCCTTCTTAGTACAAAACATGTAGCCTGTAATGAAATGGAAGGGTTGTGCTTAGGTATTTCTTCAGATCCGAGAAAGGAACGTTAAAGTGCTAACCCACGTCGTTTAACCGCAAGGAATAATTAAGAAACTGCAGTGAGCGCATTCAATTTGCGGGTGAGTCGGGACTTTTGACGGTTCGCCGTCCCTTTTTTGATAACACCTTTACCGGCAGCTCTATCTAAGAGGCTTCCCATGGTTCGGCACAATTCCTGTGCTGTTTCGACGTTCCCCTCCGCAAGGGCTGTTTCTGTTTGTTTCAGCACTGTCCGCAGTGTTGTTTTACGGTGTCGGTTGCGGATCCGCTTTGTGTTGTCCGCACGTGCATGTTTCTTTGCAGATTGTCGATGCAAAACGAATACTCCTTTTGAAAACTTGTCTCTCGATAATCTCGAAGACAATCGAGATATTAACTATCTTTCACAGTGTGTGTACTTAATGATACCACAAAATATCGGGTTTGTCCATATTTTTTTCTGAGTGTCTTGAGGCGTTGAGTTTCGCTGAAATTTTGACGTGTTTGAGCGTGTTAAAAATTTGAAGGTTGCTGCGTAAAGTGGATTTAATATTTCACGTTTTGCTCAACCTAACCTACGGTTTCAGGAACAAAGTGTCTCATGCCGTAAATAGTCCTAAACACGGTGAAAAACCCATTTGATTTCTCACCATAAAGGCGGTAAAATATATATAAAAGGAGAAGACTTTAATGAAATTACCATCCCTTCTACTGATTTTCACGATTGGCATCGGATTTTGCACCGCTGTAGCGGCACCCCAAGATACTATTGACACACCTCCGTGGCAGCCCACAGGACAATACACACATCCCGATATCCGAGAGAGTTCAGGCATCGTTGCAAGTCGACAGTTTGAAGGTGTCTTTTGGACACTCAACGACTCTGGAAACCCCGCGGCACTTTACGCCACAAAACTTAATGGCGAATTAATCCAAGAGATCCCAGTGCACGGTTCCAGGAACTTCGATTGGGAGGCACTCGGTATTGACGACAAAAATCAACTCTGGATCGGCGAGATTGGAAATAACAGTAAATTGCGGTTCGATCTGAAGATCGTTGTCGTCGCGGAGCCAGATCCGTTTACAGAGACGGAAGCGGAGGTCATCGCAAGTTATCCATATCGATACCCTAATGAGAATGTGGACGCAGAAGGGCTCTTTATTGTTGAAGGCATCCCTTATATCGTCTCTAAAGAGCGCGAACGCGCCGTGCTGTATCGGCTCCCGACGCTGCAAGCCGATACAAAACAGGTTTTAGTACGGGTCGGTGAATTTGCCGGAGCAAAATGGGTTACGGGTGCTGGAATATCCGAAGACGGAACCCGCCTTGCTGTCTGTACTTACGACGCACTTTGGGTATACCATGGTGCAGTGGGTGATTTAGCACAAATGATTCAGAGCACACCCTGGCACTTGCCTCACAGTTTCTATGGGGAAGCCGTTTGCTTTGATGGCTATGACCTTGTTTTGACAAATGAGGCGCGCGACCTCTACCATCTCCCACAATTTTGGTATGAGAAAGAGTGGACATTACCGCCCAAGGACACCCAGTCGGCAATCGCTCTTCTACCTAAGACAACGACACAGAATGCAACAGTTCAGGTAGGAAGTTATCGCGCGGAGGGTATTGATATTGGTGGAAGCCATGTCACTCTCACGCCAGAAACTGCTGAGCAAGAGGCTTTTTTGACCGTTCCAATTGAAGTGCTTCATAGAGATGTATATGAGATTCGTGCCGTTTTAATGCGTGGACAGGAGTATGCGCACGTCCAATTATCTGTGGATGACACAGCGGTCGGTGCCCCCTACGATTGCTATTTTTCTGAGTCGATAGCCGGGACGTTGGTTTCATTTGGGACTGCCCCTTTGAATGCCGGTGAAAATCAGATTGTGCTCAGCATTGTTGGAAAAGCATCCGAAGCTATCGGCTATAAAATTAGTGTCGATTCCTATCAAGTGTTACATGCCTCTCCATTTGTTGACCGCTACGCGGTTTTAGGTCCGTTTCCCAAGACGGATGTTGATACGATTGACGAACTGCTGCAGTCTGGAAGTCGATTGGACTTGGAGAAAACTTACACAGGTGTTGATGGTAAACCTGTACGCTGGCAGGAAGCAACTGCAAGGGAGGATGGTTATCTCGATTTACGCAAAGATCTCAGTCCTACCATAATGACTGTCGGATACACGTTGGTGTATGTTCACACACCGAAAACAACCGATTCTATGATGTTGATTGGAAGCGATGACGAAATTGCTGTTTGGTTGAACGGCACTGAAATTCACCGGAAAAACATTGACGCTGGAGCAATGGCGGATGCGGATGCAATTCCCTGCCAACTGAAAGCCGGGTGGAATACGGTGCTATGCCAAAAAACCGATCTTGGCTGGTCGTGGGGACTCTATTTACGATTCACAGACGCAGATGAAGTTCTCAAATATGCCACCCAATCAAAAGACTAAAAAGAAGCAAGTCATCTTTGACGAGGTTTTCCTCAGGTGCGGTAGGGTCTTTCACCCAATCGCACCCGTCATCGTTAATCTTTCTTTTTTTCCATCGGATATCCCTCTCTACAGAAAACCAAACCATCCTACCTGTACCCATTTTCATAAATTCAACGTTAAGCGTTGTAGATACGTATATCACTAACTTTAAAAATAGCAATGGGGTGTATCCGATGCAATTCAATTTTCTTCGAGGTGGTAGGCAATGCCTGCTGCGAATCGCACAAAAAATCAGTATCGTCGGAATGATATTGGCAGCCGTATCCGTTTCTGCAGGGACTTCCAGCATAAGCCAACGGGATATTTTTGTGGGGGCAAGTGCCCGCGCCGTCGGTATGGGTAGTGCGTTCACCGCAGGTCCCTCCGCGACCAACGGTTTTCTATGGAACCCGTCTTCATTAGGATTTATGGATGGTGTGGAAGTCAATATGGGTGGGATGCCGTTTCCTGGAAATTCCTCAAGCCGAGATCAAGCGTTTTCAGTCGCCGCGAATCCGCAGACGTTCGGTGTGACGAACAGAAATTTAGGAAATGTTTCCTTCGCAACATGGCTTGATGGGTGGAAAAATAACACCACGGAGTCTACTCAGATTGTCCTTTTAGGATACGGACTTGCGCTCGGACAGCGTGCCTCGGCAGGGGCGAACCTGCGTTACTATCAGAACAACACACGTATCAGAACCAATTTTCTATGGAGTGTGGATTTAGGAATGCAGTTCGCCTACCCATTACAGAAATGGGGTGATGCCCTAACTGTGGGCATGAACTTTTCTGAATTGAGCAGCGGTATTCGTGAGAACGGCGTACTTCTTGAGAGCGCACCTTTAGCCGCACGCTTCGGGACAACTTATGAGTTAGGCGGAGACACACTCTTTTCCGCAGACCTCGCCGTTCGAGGTGAGAATGACGTGAATTGGGGAGAACGACTCCGATTGCACTTCGGTGCAGAACATTGGTTCATAGATGGGCACATCGGGCTGCGTTTCGGTTATACTGCTGTGACCGCTTCTGAAAGGTTCTGGAGTGGTGAATTGGCACGCGGACTGAGTTTCCGAAATTCCTCTGGACAACTCGATTATGCCTATGTGAGTGGCAGTGAATTAGAACAAGGTGTGCATTGGATCTCGGCGACATTACGTTGGGATGGAGGCGATATGGCACCCGTATCGGTGGCAACCCACACCGAGCCATCAGATGCCGAGGAAGCTGGACCGATTTTAATGCCGGAAACACTCGAAATAGACCCTGAAACGCTTGATGGAACATTACATCTCTCTGAACCCGCAATTTCTCCGAACGGTGATGGTGTATCGGATAGCACCACATTTCGCTTGCGTCTTGGAGAAAATGGCACCGCACCCCTACGCTGGCAGTTGGATATCCAAGATGAGTACACCGAAAGCGTATGGGAAAAATCTGGAACGGGTGTGCCAGCGGAAGGTATTGTCTGGGATGGTTTCGCAGATACTGGCAACTTAGTCCCTGATGGAAATTACGAGGTTCAGTTCTACCTTCTCGACGCACAAGACACGCGACACTTCGTGGATACTGGGACGGTGACAGTAGACCTCATTCCAACGACACTGGAACTTTTCGCGAAAACACCGACAACTGTCGGCGTGAAGGCGTGGGATATCAACCCGCTTGATCATTGGAAATTTGAACTTTTCGACACAGGAAACGCGCTTATCGAGCGAGCGGAGGGAAACGGTTCACCTCCCGCCGAGGTCGTTTTGAGCAAGATTCAAGTGAATCCGAACACTGTTTACACCGGTAAGTTACACGTCCAGGACATTGCTGGCAATCGGAGCACGGAACAAGTACAGTTACAGTTTGGGATGCGCAGTCAGCCAAAAAGAGCGTCGGTATCCAGCAAGATGACGCTCATGGTGGGTTCATTTGTAGAACTTTACTACGCTGAAGCCATGGAGGAGAGATTACAGTTGCAGAATCCGAATGAGAAGGTCGCCCTCCGTGTCGCCACTGTTGACGGAAGAACGATGCATCGCGTAACAATCGGTGAGTTCAGCACACGATCAGAATCAGCAGCGTTGAAACAACACATTCAAGAGACCCTCGGAATAGAGCCGGTCCTGATTGCGCTCCAATAGTGCCTTTGTCCTTTGTCCCAACAACGGTAGGTGCGGTTTGTAACCACGCTACTCCAAAAATGGTAGGTTCGGTTTCCTAACCGCACTTTTCTTTTTGTAGGAGCGAGTTTTACTCGCGATACCCTCACTTCATTCGTCGGGTCATAGAACCAAGTCAGCCTGTAGGTTGGGTTGAGTAGAAGGTAAGCATTCGGAGGTGCACGTGTGCTACTGGTTATTCTATTTCGCTTGCTCCTTTAAAGTCGAGAAACCCAACGCTTTTCTGAGAGGCTGCAATATTATATTTTGCAGACAAAGTTGAATCTTTCCTCGCTGTTGGGCGTGCAAGACCTTTCGTCGTTTAACTGATGAGTCAAGTATTAGGTGTTTCCGCCTTTAGGTAGCGTTTTAGAAATTCATCCTCGTTGAAGTGACATTCTTTGTACTTCTTGCCGCTTTGACACGAACATGAACTGTTCAGATGACGTTTTATAGGTTCAACGTCGTTGAAGTGACATCTTTTGTACTTTTTGCCACTACCACAAGGACATAAGTCGTTTCTACCGAAATTGGACTTCGCGTAATTGATCATTTCAGCAAAGTACTCTTTGATCCCTTCGTCACCATGTGCGTACTCTTCCCAATGGTCATTGCTACTTATATCAGTTCCAAATTTTTCCACGTAAGAAAGACGATAAAGAAATGGAATCACGCGTTCGTGAAAGAAAGGTTCAATTCTAAAGGTTCGGTTATCGGGAGATTTAATACCTAGGCAACAACTATTATCCTCCGGATTAATGTGCAAATCAATAATCTCACTATTACAGTTTTCAGCGATTTCTTGATGCCTTTTGCCGACTTCGTACACTTTCGGCCATCCGTTCATATCTAAGTCATCTAAGCAAATCTCAACCTCAAAAACATCGCGAATCAAGAAATTCGTTTCATCAGTAAGATTACCAATTATCACTTCCTGTGATTTGTCATCATACGCAGCACAGAAATCGAGTTCACCTACGATTTTTTGGAATTTTCCGTCGTATTGCAGGTTAGGAAAATTCACTTTTAACCATTTGATTTCGTCGTCGCTTATCTTCATGGTGGAAGTTACCTTGCATAGAACTTTGGGGCCTTTACTGTTATAGGAGCAGCATTCTTATTGCTGTTATCCTTCTTAAGTTCCCCGAAATTATCGCCGAATACTTCTCTCCACTTTTTGACACTGGTGTTATGGTCTGTGGCATCAAACGCCTCGTTTATCTTAGAGTTGTAAAGATCGAACATTTTCCGGAAATGACAATATTTATCTTGGTCCCAATGTCTGGTGAAACTTTCTGTAGATAGGACTGGATTGCAAATTTCGGGCATTGAGATATTAGCCTGCAAAAAATTGTTTATCCGGTTTGAAATCGTTTTTAAAGACGTTGGAATGTCCTTAAAATCTTCGCCTCGTTCGTCCCAGGAATAAACGCTGTTCCCAATGAGCGTGGTCAGGAGGATTGATTTCACGGAAAAGTTCCCTTTGTGGTCACGAAGAAATTTTAACAACCGCGTATCCCGCTTTAGGTTTCCATTGGTGATTCTCGTTTTCTCGTTGAACCAATCTCTATAACCGGTGCCGTCGGTGAGTTCAAATTTATTTTCCTTGTTATTGCATATAAAATACTCTTCCTCTTGCGTGAGCCAATTGTATTGTGTAATGCATGGTACAATATCTAAATGGAAGTCACCAGCATAATCGATATAGACGCATCGAGTTCTTCTATGTACCTTATCCTTATAATTGTCGTTTCCTTTCAAACAATCATAGACATCATTGATGTAGTCCTTCGGTTTTTTGTCCTCGTCGTACGCCATGTATAAGAGTAGATCTGCGTCATATTCAAGGGGACCGACTGGTTTGATGATTGTTTTCAAACCGTAGGATCCTTGTCGTTCCGTTTTTTCGTATAAATCTAAATTTCCGCTCAGGAACGTATCTACAGCTGAGGAACTACTATCCAATCTTTGAAGTCTCGTTGGATTGAGGTTAACCTCTTCGGAAAGGAAATCTTGGAAATACTTTGTATGCTTCATTGGTCTATTTCTCCTTGTCTATCAGACTGAATAAAAAAAATTAAAAATTCACATGAAATCTGTCGCTATCCGATTTTTGGATGTTAACGAGGCTAATTTTCATTTGTGCAATTTGTGAAAAGGCTTAAATGATTCAGCAGGATTACCCAAAAAAACCTCGCGAAGTTTAGGCAACTCATGGCGCGCTTGAAAAGCTCCCATACCTTTCAAGGAGTCAATTTCCTCTATTCCATCCAAACTAAATTTTCCTTCGGACACGTCTTCGTCGACTCTGGTGACATTATCATGTCCTGCAAGAAGTTGTGCTGTTCCGAAAGACGCACTGGATTGTGCATGCATGAATACGTCAAAAAGCTTGAATGCCCAATATGGTTTACCGAGTGGAGTTCTTCTTCCTTTGTTAACATTAAGTGGCTCGGTCGTGCAACCTAAACTCAAGACCTTCAGAGAATTCCTCGGCCAGTCAAGCACTGTAATTGCCTCAACAACAGCCATCCCTACGGGATTATTTGCCCATATGCCGCCATCTATCAGAGGGATGCCAACGGACGACTGATGAGTGGGAAAGTAAGTTGGAGCAGCTGCCGTTGCCAAAGCTACATCAACTACCCTTTCCTTATAGTCCGTTTCTAATCGTGGATGATGAGCTGTTTTGTAGATGTAAACTTTGCCATTTTCGAGATTTAACGACGGAATGACAAGTCGTTTTTTGCTATCACCTAATTTCTTATCACCAAAACAGGTTTCTAATGCCTTTTGAAGCGGGGCACTACTGTACTTGGTAGTGCCCGGCCACCTGAACCAACGGTTTCCGTTGGTTCCACCAAAGATGACGGGACCAAATTCTTCGTAAAATGTCAATATTTCCTTGGCGGATAATCCCAACCCGAGCCCCAAAGCAATAATTCCACCTGTAGAGGTGCCGACGATCAGATCGAAATAGTCTGCTATATTGCCTTCAATTGAATTATCAACAGTAGCGAGAAAAGATGCTGGGCATACACCTTTTATTCCACCACCATCGATTGTTAGAATACGTTTCATTGTGCCCTCCTTAATTCCGAAAAATTACTTTCTGTTTTTACTTGAAAGTTGTTTTCTGATACAATGTTTTCATAGGTATTAGTTGATTTTGAGCACCCTTCTGAATCTATCCTGACTATCATCATATTCATATACGAAAATCTCAGGATCTGATTTTGGCAGAAGAACCCGACCGCATTCAACTGCCATTGGTGCTGGGACTGCTGGAATTATAGAGATTTGGCAAGAGTCTCCATGGGTAGCTTGAATCTTGTTCAGCAATTTCCGATATTCGCGACTGAACCCTTCTAACTGTTTACGAGACTTCAAAAAATGTATAGAGGGTTCTTCAATGGTTATTTCATAAATACTGAAATTCTCCGAAACCAATCCTTGGTACCGATTGCTATCAATTTTGCCGCTTAGAGACAATACGATTACAACGTTCCTCCCCTTCTTGTTAATACGAATAGAATTCACGATGTAGCGCGTTTCTGTGTCTTGTTCTTCCTTCGACCAGGACCATATATGATTTGTATCAGCAATATTTCTATGTTTTTGATACAGATCCGCTGATACGGCATCGCCGATACACTTTCCTAAATACATTAATAGTGGCATGGGACCAATAGCGAAGACGGAGAGATGTTTAATTTTTTTCCCATCTATTCCTTCCTCAAAGTGCCATTTGATTTTTCGCCGAATATCTCCAGCAAAGGCCTGCCAGTACTCTATATCACTATGACCGTTAAAATCGTCTTTTGCGATGCTAATCTCCTTTTCATCAGCCGGGAATCTGGGGAACATAGCATTCCGATAAGCCTCTGGGTTAATTGAAGTAGCCCGTTCGCCTATATTCACAGAGAACAATAGGACCGTAGATTTATGAATATCTTCCGGGTACCTTGTTTGAATCTCAATTCTTTCCTCGTGATTCTTTTTCCATTGGCTCAGCAACTTTGTTGGATATCTATCGGGATTATCATCAATTTCCTTATGGCATTGTTGACACATCAGCATGAGGTTAGAAAATTCAGTTTGCAGACCCTCAGACTCTTCATTGCCTCTTGGTCCTTTTTTGCTCGCTCCAATAATATGAACTACCTCCCCAAAGTTCCCGTCACTTAAAGTCAGATCATTGCGCCAAACAGGTTTGTTACATCCACTGAATTCGCACCGACCTGCTGACTTAACCCATAATTTCAGTCGAGTGTGATGTGGAATAGAATCGCGAATGATTTTCAACTTTGATTTTTTTGTTATAGACATAGATTTAATCTCCTTGTTTCATATTATGATAGGGTTAGATTCTAATTATCCATTCATTACCTAATAGTAATGCTTGTGATTTGAATGACACGTAGATCTAACAGGCTTGCCTCTAAGGTCTCTGAAGAATTGTAGCATCAGGGGTTCTTCCCCTTACTCTACGTTTCACGGCTTCAACTTGATCCATGTGGCATTTTTTATATTTTTTACCGCTTCCACAAGGACATAAATCGTTTCTGTTCGGTTGGTGCTTTGCTAAATTTAACATTTCACCTTCATATTCTGCACGCCCTTTTTCGCCGTGGGAATATTCTCCCCAGAGATTCTTACGGGTAGCGTTTATTCCAAATTTCGCTGTGTGAGAGAGTTGATAAAAAAATGGAATTACCAATTCAGGCAGGAACTCTTTGATGCGGAGATTCCTGTTGCCTCCGTATTTGAGACCTAAGCAGCATCTGCCATCGTTAGGATAAAAGTGCAAATCAATGATTGGGATTTGGCATTGTTCTGCGATTTGATGATGTCGCCCGCCAATCTCATAAACTTTTGGCCATCCATTCTTGTCTATGTTAGCCAAACATATCTTAATCTCAAAAACATCGCAGATAAAACGATCCATCTCTCTGGCATTATCGCCAATTATCAACTCTCTTGACATACCATTATACGCGGCACAAAAGCCAAGTTCCCCTACGATTATTAGGGAACTTGACTCGTACCGTAGTTTCGGGAAATACAATTCTAGCCATTTAATTTCGTTAGTGGTTAGCCTCATAACTGAAATTACCGAGCATAGGATTTTCTAGGAACTACTGTTGTTGATAGAGTGGAGATAGAACGATTTCTCTCCTCAGAAAGATTCCGTAGTCCTTCGTTGATAACTCGCTCACCCAAGCAAGGCTTTAGTGATTTTCCAACATTCTGAATATCACTCAGTTTTAAAGTTTGGGTCAAGTCATACTGTGCCTGCTTAAGCCACTCCATGAAACATGTCTTTCGAATCGGATACTCCCGCCATTTATCTGCGAAATTCTCAAGCGGATTTACTGGATTACGTATGAGTGCTGTACCATTGTTATAATACTCAATATGACGAGGCATTTCTGTTACAATTTTCAATACAGCTTGTTGAAGATCTATCTCGTTGTCGTAGGCGTGAGCAGCGAGTGTCGTAATAATGATAGAGATCGGTTTCGCCTTTTTGCCATAGACGGATTGATTCTTGTCAAACCAGATGTCGCGGTGCCTCTTTAAAATCTGAATTGATCGCTGGAGTGGAGTCTTCACTTTATACTCCGGCACGTCTTCAATCTGCCGTTGAATCGATTCAGCGAGGGACTTTCGGATCGCATTAAATTGGATTTCCATACGATGTCTGAACCAAGCCGCGTAACCTTTTGGGTTACTATTGGGCCAGTCCGGACTAATCAATGAATAATTAGCGAGAGTATTGTCCGTAATTGCAATCGCGAAGTCTGACCAATTAGAAGGTGAGTGGCCTCTTGATTCAAGGAACTGTTTAAACAATTCAGCATCTGGGATCGCAGGCAAGATATCTGCGTGGAACTGGGCTCCATCTGCGTAATTCAGTGTCCAGCAACGTCTACTCTCTTCGGGTCGAGAATTCATGTTGTTAGCACGGGCATAAGACTTGATTTCATGGCCGACTAAGTACTTTAGTCTTTCTTGACTGACTTCAGTTTTTTGAAGGCTCAACTCGCTGACAAGGTCTATGTCATACTCCTCAGCACCAGAAATAGGTTTTGTAACCGTGCCAATCAAAAAAGAACCTTGCGGGTAAATATCAGGGCTGTAGCGAGCAACTATAGATTCATCCCGTTCGAGCCATGCACCAATGGATTTGTAGCGTTTCACGGCTTGTTCGTAGTGACTTTCAGGGATGTCCAATGCTTCGGCTATAACCTCAAGTAATGAGGTGAAATTATACATGGGAGAATTCTCCTTCATTTTTAGGTTGGTTCGCGAGAGTGCGAACTCGGTTATCATGGGTGAATTAGTTTCTACTGTGCCAGTTCATTGCAAATCCCTCTCTATTGATATTGTAGGGAAGATATATGTGTATATAATACCATCAATTAATTCACATGTCAAGTAAAATTTCGATTTTTATGCTTTTTAATGTAAATAGATAAATATTATATTTTTTATATTATATACTAATTTTAAAATATAGTATAATTATATTTTAAAATAATTATACTATATAATGAAAAATATCTAAAAAAATTAGGCATATTCTGTAAAAATCGAACATGTTTTTTGTCTTTACTTAAAAGTTTGTTTTCTGATATACTATGTTTGCATGCGAATTATCATTAGGGAGGGAACAACTGTCATGAAATTAGGAGAGCGTCTTCGTCTCATTCGTAAAGAGAAAAAGTTGACCCTGAAGGATTTGGGAGAGCTCGCGGATCTGTCTGTACCTTATCTTTCAGGTATGGAGCGCGGTGTTGTTAATCCTTCTGTAGAGACCCTGCAAAAGGTCGCCAAAGTTCATAATATGACAGTCCAAGATCTTTTTAGTGGTGTGGAAGGATTAGGAGAATCGACACATACTACGTATCCTGTAGAATTTGAATCCTTTCTAAGGGACTTCGAGTCTAGTTATGAAATTATTAGTAATGACTGGAGGGAATTACTGCTGAAAATCAACTTTCGCGGCAGGCGGCCGTCCTCTCAAACGGAATGGCTTGAACTATATCTTTCTCTCAGACGAATTCTTTCACCTAAGGAGGAGAAGGTGAACGATCCAAAGAAGTATATTATCAAATTGGTTCAGGATACTGTCAGAGAATATAGTTCAACCCAGGTTCCTAATTTTGGTGAAATATGCACTGGCTTGGAATTAGATGTCCAAGAAGTCTCGTTACCAGACGGGATAGATGGAATGCATAGAGGCAGGACAATTTTTATTAATTCCCAGATTCAGAATAAAGAGCGTAAGCGATTTACCCAATTTCATGAAGTCACACATTATTTGATTGAGAAGGATGGAGATTTAATCTCTGATCTTCACGATACTACTTGGAGCCAGGATGATGGATACGAAAGGCAGTTAGAACAGCTTTGTAATATTGGTGCAACTGAATTTTTGATGCCTAGAAAGGTATTTGCGGGACTCTATAAAGAGAGGGCGTTTAATGTCGAACTGATACCATATGCTGCGCGTTACTTTGGGAGTTCGACAATAGCGACAACTATACAATTTGCTCAAGTTGCACCAAATTCGTGCATTACTGCTGTTTGTGAATTAATACATAACGATCCAGAATCGTCGCAGACTCGTTTTTCTAGCACAAAGGATAATTCTACCAAGCAAAAATTGCATATAGCCTATTCTGCCTCGTCTCCCTCAACTAAATATTTGTTAGCAAAAGGCACAGAAATTCCTGGAGATCACTTAATCAATCAAGCGTTTTCGCAAACTCAACTAGTTGGAGGGGACAGTTACGTTCCTTTTCGGAGTGGCAAGAAAATGCCTTGTTACTGTGAGGCATTGGCAGATGGTGACAGAATTTATGCGTTATTCCATTTGACACCTCCGCCAAATCCTAACCAGGAGTCACTTTTTTAGGATTCTTCTATTGAAATATGGTCCCTCTAATTATGATGCCTCGGTTGACCTTGGTTTCAATTGGCTTAGTATTTCCTCTACATGTTCATCAGGAATTTGATCTAATTTTGCAAATTTGAGCATGTTTTCGCTAAGTGTATTAGAAAACCCTGCGGGGTTGGCGAATCCCGGATATTCAGGAGGTTTACCGCCATCAGTCCAAGTATTACCGGAAGAACCTAAATACAATTCACTA
Source organism: Candidatus Poribacteria bacterium (assembly GCA_026713385.1). Classification (GTDB taxonomy): domain Bacteria; phylum Poribacteria; class WGA-4E; order WGA-4E; family WGA-3G; genus WGA-3G. The sequence goes on from JAPOOP010000481.1 coordinate 20,202, forward strand.
ATCTTTTCCATAAGTGGATTCCCAGAGTTTATGAATCCCTTATCACGAACTTCAAAGCAATCTGTCAGAATTGAAGATAAGTTTTGGGTAATGTTTGGGTGACCAAAATTATCTAAATCAATTTGATTGGCATTCGCAAATAATTTTACGATGCAGAGTTGGCGGTAAGTAAGTTCCTCAAGATAGTTTAAGAGACGGCGATATGTATCTATGTCAATATCCGAATCGAAATGTACATTTTCAGTTAAATTCGCCATAAATTTTATTTTCGGTTCTTCTGTTGTTTCCATCACTTTTTTCAGGGTAGATTCTACGACTTCATCCATTTTAGAACGACCAGTTGGGATTTCATCAAAGAATCCATCCTCACGGTATTTTTCGCCGTTTGCTAACCTTTGAGCTATACCTTCCGCCGCTTGTTGCGCCCATTGAAGGAGTCTTGCGGATTGTCTTTCACTCATCAATGGTGTAATAAATCTTTCTAAACCCCATTGGGTAATCACCGGAACAACGGCCGCGGATATCCCAGTAAGATCCCCAATAGAGGCTGCCACGAGAATACCGGATATTTGGTGAATAATCTGACTTGTGGGAAATTCCTTTGCTTCTTCTTCTTGTTTAACAAGATTCATTTCGGTGTCTGCCTTTACTATAGACTTTGTGCCTGCTGGAGCGCGGAAATTGGGTATATGTCTGCTATAAACATTCATTCAGCCGAAGTGTGGGAATTAGAGTGCCACCATGAGTAACGGCTAACAGCCGCGAATCCACGAAGTAATACTTGCAACTGATCCAATGATACCGAACAGGGCAAAAAACCAATTTTCTTTCATCTTTTCCATAGCGAATACGAAATAATTGCCATAGATTCCCGTTAGTTTCGCGTTAGTTTTGAGCGTAGTGTCAACAGCCCGATCTGCGATGTATGAAATGATATCAACCTTGCAAAGAGTTGATTGATGTAGTTTTACATATTCACTATTCTCAAACGCTTTAGCTTCGTCTGGCCCTTTGAGGAAGTTAGGATGAGTAAGAGAATTTTTTTCGACCAAACTTTCAAGACGTGGGTGTTCGACGTAATCACGACCGTACAACCAGTGCAACAATAAAGACAAGTCGCATCGGCATGATTCATGAATTTCAAGCGGTTTGCCCCCGAGCACTTTGTAGCGATGTTCCAACGCTGCAAAGCCGTAATTAATATTTCGCATGTTCCAGTGCAGCCAAGTATTGTTTTTATATTTTTCCGCGTAATCGTAAAACTCTTTAAGCATCTTCTTTTCCAGTTCATCGTAATGTACGTTAATGCTTTCAATTGAGAGTTTTTTGTCACGCTCGGCAATTTGGTGAATTGAAAAGGACACCGTTTGACCCAACACCCAGTTCCGTACAGCAATTGATGTGATTCGTGGGGATGTTCCATCAGGGCGATCATAGAAACTCTCACACGAATAGTGGATGACAACAACATTGTTGCGGTTCTTGTTAATCTCGGTTAGTTGCTTTTTAGCATCACGACGGCGGCGTAATTTTTCAAATGCTTTACTCATACACATTTTGCCTCAGGTTTACTTGGGTGAATAATGGAAAAAATTTAACAAATTTGTCTTGTTATCCTATTTGAATTTCTCCATACATCGCGAACTTACTCATCAAGATACCAACTCGGGAAAGGGATGCCCTTCAGTTTCAGTTTCGCCAACTCCGCGTCAAGGTCGCACTTAGACTTCTTTCCGCCGTGGATACTCGGTTCAGCACATAGCATTTCACGTAAGGTCTGCATGGCTATGAGGGCACTGAGGTCTTTAATACCTAAGACATTCGTCAAAAGTTCTGCATCGAGTTCGTGCCGAACAGGATCATGGTCACATTCGTTAAGTGGTAGCATACGTAGAGACTTCAATCTTTCAAAACTTGTTTCAGCGTTGGCTAACGCTTGGGCAGAAAGTTGGCGGACATCCAATGTTGGCATGTTTTTTAACGTTGTATGAGTTAGTCTTCCGCGTCCTTGTTGTTGTTTGCTTCCTTGCATCCAATGACAGAGTAAACCCAATGTTGAATTGCACCAGAGTGTCCATGCTACTTCACGTCGTTGATCATTAAACTTGACGTTCGTAAGTAGGCAGGCACCAATGCTAGGTTTTTCGGTAAATGATGCTATAGCGGAGGTCGCACTAAATGTTGGGGATAAGTAGTAATGAACTCGACTGTTACGTTCCAAAATATCTTGTGCTTTGGTTTCCATATCCAATTTCATCTTGGCACGTGAGTCAGGCATAGCAAGTATTGAGCGTTGATGCCGGCAATTCGCCGTCCATAAAGCGGGGTAACCATCACCATTTTTTTCATATCCTTTTCCCATAGTGAACGCGCCGTCTTTTCCCTTAATAGTAGGTTCAGTATATCCGACCTGAGCAACATTCTCTACACGCGTTATGGGGATTGAAGTTGAGGTATTATGCTTTGGTAAAGCCAACACAGAGTTTGCGAGTTTATGTGCAGTCGAGAGAAGTTCCAATGACCTGACACGTGTTGCGCCCCAGGCGTGTCCAACGATTATTGGACATTCCACAATCTTGCCAACTTGATCCTCGCCTACTTCAATAGTATCTTTACTATCGCTTCGGATAATTCTGTTAGCAATTTCCATGGCCTCTAATGCACTTTTGGGACGTTGGGTCAACGATACAAATTTCGCCTGTCCGGTGTCATTATTCCTGCCTTTTGTGGCCACTACTATACATTCTGCCATTTTAGTATCTGCTGAGAAGGCACATTCGTCAATGTTAGCGCGTGCGATAGTAATCACGGATACATTGTGGTATTCTGTTGCCCACATGTCGCGGACCTTTTGCATTGATGCCGATGTTAGTATTGTTACGGGCAGGATAACACCCATGATGCCGCCGGACTTGAGTTTTCGATCTGCCAAATCAACAAACCGAGACCCATGTCCCGCGGTTCCATGCGCAACTCGCGTATCTTTTGCCTTGAGCGCAGTTTGCATTGCTTTTGTTTCTTCTTCTGGGCGATCACTACCTTGGAAGACTACCTTCGGAATACCAGTATTTGCATCAGCACTATGTTTTACGAAAGGTGGGTTTTGAATGACAATATCAAATTCTCCATGCTCAAATGCTCGCTGGAGTTTGACTACCGTATTCTCTGCGCCGCCAAGCTGTTCTACGTCAGTGTCAAATAACGATATATCATCGAGTAATTCAAGTGAACCAACTGCGTAAGAACCATCATTCTGTCGTCCATATGGAGCAGTGAGAATCCGCGTCCCCTCGATTTTTTTATCAGGATATGTGCTTGCCAAAGATGCCGCTGTAAGGTGTGTCGCGTTCGGCATAATGTCTATACCGGCGATGTTTTCCTCAAGCATTTTCTGGTGAATGTTCCTGCCGCTCTTTCCTGATTGTTCATATAGAGATAAGATACGCTGATATACACCGTTAAGGAGCGCGCCTGTCCCACAAGCAAAGTCCGCTACTTTTGGGAGTCCACCTTCGGGCAGCTTAGGCATCACAAGAGTAGACAACAGCACCGCGCTTTCGGGCAATGTGTAATTCGCCTTAACGTATTTCCTATCGGTAATCAATTTTTGGAAAACTATGCCTGAGAGTTCGTGAATTTGTGCTATGTCAGTGTCAATAAGGTCACTGGCTGCCTCACATAGGAGGGTTAAGATAGGTTTAATCAATCTATCATCGGTAGCGAATGCCTCAACGAGGTCCCGGGCATCCTCAAAGATAGGGCGGTAATTGACTTTAAGAATAGTGTTCCAGTCAGCGATGACATCAGCATAATTCGCCGAGCGGAGCAGGTGCCCGAGTGACCGGACGGATTTCATCCCCGTTTTCCCGGCAAGGGAGCTCTGAAAGACAAGGGCATCGGTGATAATTAGTGCCGCCATGCGGAGGGTTTGTATATTGAGTTTTTCTTCTTCGTCATTTTCATCTTTAGAGAAAACCTCTTGGTGTAGAATTGACTCAATTTTCGTCCCGATAGCACGATGATCGGTAATAGCGTTTTCAAGTAGATGGGCTGCCCTGTTGATACTAAGTTCCATATCTTCCGCTGCTTGTTTCAACTGAGAGTTGGGTATTGCGCCGACGTATAACGCACTGGCAATGTCTCCTACTGTGCCAATTGCCCATCCGTTTTCTGGGAAGTGTCCAACGGCGTTCCCGAAGGTACTAACGAGTTTGTACTGTAGATCGTCCGCCTCCAGGAGTTGCGGAGTGATGTCCCGTCCTGGCATCGTCTTAAGACGGTCGGGGTATAGGATTGCCATGACGTTGTTGAGAGTTTTTGCTGAGGTATAGTATTCTGCTTCCAACTCGTGAACAAGTCTGGTTTCTGCCTGTTTAATGAGGTTTCTGGCGTTGGTAGTGGTAGCGAATTTGGCTTCTATACCGATGGGTTCTCTACCTCTTGCAACCACAATGGCATCAAGTTCGCTATTGCCTTTGATGAAGGCATGAACAGCCGTTTCTACTTCCCATCCATGGCGCATATTTCGTAGGATGTTAACCAAATGATTTGTAATCGTTGTTTCGTGTTGATTCGGCATAAGGTTCCCTTAGAATTGCTTTCAATGATGTGTGAATCCGGTGGAGTTAGGAGAAAGAACCTCCCAGACGCGATAGCGATATATTTCTACGGGGCTAAAGAACTTAACCTTTTCCGCGGGCAGAAAAAGGCAGTTGTAACGCTACCAAATCTTCACGAGGGTAGCAACAATTTGTAAAACCTGAATAACGGTTTCATCTGGCATGTCCCCTGCGTAACGCGCGCGTCTTTCCCACCAATCAAGACTTTTGATATGATCTGCTTGGATGACTCCGTCAAGCTCAATAATTCGGGTGAGGTCCTTGCTGCGAATTTCTACTCCGGGTGGGATCGGAACATCAAGGTCTGCGCGGTAAGGTTTTCGACTGGTCGTGATTGGGCACATAATTGCCAACCACAATCTGCGGTTATAGATTTCTTCAGAGAGTACAAGAGCCGGACGCTCTTTTGCTTGCTCATGTCCAGCGTGAGGTTCAAAGTCAATCCACACGATATCGCCGTGTCGTGGAACATACATAGTGGCGTTTACCAAACCTCCCTACCCACTGGGGGTCCGGTGTCTGTCTCTTCCGAAAGGCCAGGTTTTCGGGCTTCGACTTTGGGTTCTGGGACCTTGGCTAAAAGTTCTTCTATTGTATAATTCGGACGCGGTATAGGTCTATGCCTTTCTTTACTACGAGGTGTTATCCCAGCCTTTCTACCGCGCAATTTGGATTTTGGAACTTCGGCAGAATGTTTCTCGGATGTAAAGCCTGTCTTTTTCATAAGATAGTACCTCTTTGGGAAAGAGATTTAAAATAGGTAGAACATTGAAGGAATTATAGCACAGATAAAACGGTTATTCAAACGAAATGGAATAAAATTCCGAAGCGTTTTCATAAAAGAGTCTATTTCTCTCCGCGTCCGACGCATCCTCAACGGTCCCTAAGAGTACCGCGACCCATTCCTGATAGGTCGCCGCCAAAGTACACACGGGCCAATCACTCCCAAACATCAACCGTTCATAGCCAAAAGCCTCTACCAGATGTTGGATATACGGCTTCAGTTCCTCACGCGTCCAGTTCTCACTCGCAGTCGTCACAATCCCCGATACCTTGCAGTGGACGTTCTCAAAAGCGGCGAGTTCGTTTATGTGCGTTGCCCACGGCTCGAATTGTCCGCCTTTTACGTCCGGTCCTCCGCAGTGGTTAAGAGCATGCCGAACGTCTGGTGTCGCCTTGATGAGTTCGATTGCCGCCGGAAGTTGCGCATGATTCGCACAGAGTTCAAAAGAGAGATCGAACTTCGTTAACAATTTCACGCCGTTAATCAATTCAGGCGTGGCGTAGAACTGTGGATCGGGATGATGCCACGCCATTCGACGCACTCCCACGACAAGCCCGAATCCTGTGAGTTGCTCAAGAATAGCCTCGGCACTCGGTTTTTCAAGAGGTGCCGCCGCTACTATCGCGCCTATCATCCCATCTGTCTCGGATATCTGTGTTAGCCACTCGACCTCCTTGACAACATCCGTTTCGGCGGGGTCTCCTTCAACATGAACCGATCTAATGACGTTAAGATCTCCAATCGCTTCGCGATAGCCTTCCGCTGTATATCGCTTCCGGAGTAGGTCGAACCCTTCTAACCAAGGGTATTCCAAATTAGTGGTATCCCAGAGGTGTTGGTGGGTATCAATTATTCTAAGCATTATCGCTCCTCACCTGAAAATGATTTGAATTTCGTCAGAATATCCTGTATAATTTCTTAACCGAACAGATATTCAACAGCAGGAATCAAACGTTCTTCTTAAAATCGAACCGTAAGCCTGCAACAACGGCGCAGGCGGATATACGTCGAGTAACGCGATATATCCAATCCATCTAACCGAACCGCAAGGTAAAATTAAAAATTTGGAGGTGTTTATCATGTTTTTGGGTTTCTTTGATCCACTCTATTTCGTGTTCCTCGCACCGGGACTCGCCTTGTCCCTTTACGCGACGTTTCGCACAAAATCAACATTCTCAAAATATTCAAAAGTTGGGTCGCGTAGCGGTATGACCGGAGCACAAGCCGCCGATCTGATGCTCAAAAGACACGGTGTGAGCGGCGTACGGATCGAACGCTCAAGTGGATGGTTAAGTGACCATTACGATCCGGGTCAGAAGGCACTCAGGTTATCCGAAGGGGTCTATTCAAGTCAATCGCTTTCCGCAATAGGGGTCGCTTGTCATGAAGCCGGACATGCGATGCAGGACGCACACGGCTATGCAATGCTAAACCTCCGTACCGCTCTCGTCCCGGCGACGAACTTTAGTTCGATGTTCTCTTATATCCTGATAATGGTGGGTTTCTTTATTCAACCCTTCCTGCTATTCGGTGTTGGACTCTTTGCGGTAAGTGTCGTCTTTTCATTGGTAACGCTCCCTGTTGAATGGGATGCGAGTAAACGCGCCAAA
>JAPOOP010000561.1 GCA_026713385.1 Candidatus Poribacteria bacterium
CCCGATTTGCGATCTTTTCGAACTTATGCAACCTTTCGCTTATAAATTGCGTCATTTAACAATTAAAGTCTTCATTGACAAATGATAAAATTTATCGGTAAGTGGGACAGGTAAACCAAAGAATAGGGCGTGGTGCCACAAGTCTCACACTCCTAAGGAGAAAACGATGATAAAGAGATGTTTACCCGTATCCTTAACTGCGTTGGCATTCATGATAACGTTTCTGTTTGCCTGTTTTGATGTGGTGGAAGCCGTGCCAGATTCATCTAAGGTATCCGAATCAGGACCGGTAGATACACCTTCTCAACAATCTGAAAGGGCACCAGTTGCTGTTCCAGCCGATAGTGTTCTACGCCTAATTCCTGAAAAAGTGTTAGGTGTTATCTACTGCCCGAGTCTGCTGGAATTGGATAACAGAGTTAATATAATAGCAACTGAGCTTTCCCCTCAAACCGAGGTTCCCGATATATCTATACAGATTTTGAAAGGTATTTTCGGAGACGAGTTTGAAAGTTTAGCCGATTTTGAAGAAATCGGGTTGGATCTGAACCAAGATTTCGCGATCTTTATTACCAGTTTGCAACCTCTGCATCTTTTTGCATTCGGACATCTAACAGATCCTTCGGCAATGAAACAGATGATTGAAGCCAAGGGCGGCACTCCCACAGAATATAAAGGCGTAACCTATTGGAACACCACGGAAGGTAACCAGAGTTTCGCTGTTTTGGAGAATACCTTCGTTTTTTCAATGCCTATGGGGGGTTGTGAGAACGTTATTGATACCTATAACCGGGAGGGTCAGGGTATCATGCAGAACCCAAATTACGATACTTTCCTTACAGATATTTTGGGAGGTGACGATCAGGTAGGAGTTTGCGTTGATGTTGAAGCTATTATTGCTACCTTCGATGGTTTGCCTGAAGAAGAATTAGCATCAATAATAAATGCTCTCCAAGATGGAGATCCGATATCCAAGTCAATTGCATCCTTCCTTGAAGAAATACCCGGAGAGGAAATAGGGGGCATTGAGCAGTTACGATCAATAAACGTCTGGCTTGAGGTAGAGGGAACCAGTGTACAGATCAAACCGTCCGTGAAATTCAGAAGTGATAGCGAATTTCTGAAAGTCTTGGAAGAAAGGTCTGGTGACTTAACTTTTCTCAATGAACTCCCGAATCGTGCAGCTATGAATGGTGCCGTTCAAGGTTGCCCACAGTTGTTGGTTGAACTGAGCAGATTCTGGTTAGATACTCTTCCCAAAACGCCAGAACAACAAGCACAACAGGATTCGCTCCTCAAACAGGTGAAAGATTTTCATGAATCTCTGGCAGATCGATGGAGTGTTTCTTACGGTTTTGAGGATACGCATTTACCGGCTTATCTGTTCATCTATGAATTGAAAGATGAACAGGCTGCCAAGATTTATATGGATGAGGTGTTTCTTGAACACCTCAAGAGCCAAGACGTTCATGCGGGTGCGTCGATAATGCACAACCGAGTTGAGATTAAAAGTTACATTTTTCCCGACCTCAAAGTGGCACTGCCAAAGGAATTACCCGAAGAAGCCTCTGGTTTGCTGCCCACCAAATGGCACTGGTATTATGCCTTTACCGAGGGTCGGCTCCTTTTCGCAACGGGTACGGGTCCAGAAGCAATTCAAATGGCACTCGATAGGAAAGCGGGAAACGAGACGAGATTTTCTGAGCATCCGAGTTATCAGAAACTCGTTGAAAAATTAGGTGCTGACACCAACATTTTCTGTGCGATGTCCCCAGCTATCGCGGCTAAAAACTCCTTGCCGATGTTAGGAAGGATAAACCCAGACAATGCGGCAGCACTCCAATTGGTTGCGGGGATATTCATGAGTCTACCAGAGAATTACAGCATCGGTCTTTCCGCCAAAAGACGGGGCAATAGTATTGATGCGAAACTTTTCATTGACCTTGGTGACTTCAAGCAGCTTATACAAATGATGGCAATGATGACGCAAATGCAGCAGCGGCAATAAGTTCATTTCTGTCTCATCGGATGATATTAAAGTTCTGCGCTGACCGTCATCTCTAAGCGGTGTTCAGGTTTCCGCTGTTTTGTGGACAGCAGACGATAATTAAGTCGTAATAGAAGATCGGTAAATTTTCGTAGTCTGTAATCTGCGGTTGTACGGACTTCGTGGCTGATGCCTTCGTAGAAAGTGTATTGCGCAAAGGGTATACCGCCCTGACTTTCGCCGTAGCCGAGTTTATAGTTGATGTCAATGCGTCCCTTACCGATGAGACTATACGTGATGCGATTTTCATAAGAGAAGGTCCGCGTTTTGGCTTCTGGTTCTTCGTCGAGTTGCTCCTCGTCAATTGTCCGTTTATATCCTCCAATACCGCTCCATCTTACTGCGCTGCTGAGTTCATATCGGAGGCTCAATTCAGTCGTCTGTTCAAATTGGCGCAGATCTGAGATAGGGGTTGATGGCGGATTGCCCCTGTCCGTCATAGTCTCGGTTTCTTGGACGAGTTCTTCAAATTCGAATTGACTATATTTTTCAGTTTCTCGGCGTTGTTCCCAGTTCACACCGAGGGACATCCGTTGCGTTGGATTCACGGAAAGACCGACATCATAAGTCCGGTGTTGTCTGTGGCGTTCTTGGTTATTAATCCTGCGGTTGAGTGTCTCGCCAGCGCGAAGGTTGATCTCGAAACTGAATGCTGGTGATGGCGAGAATTCAAGCCGATAGTGCTGATTCAAACGCCCAAAAAGTGTTTCTGAGCCTTGTAGACTTTGGAGCAGATAGAGGGATACCGCGTCTTCGACCTCCTGTTCCTCGGTCAGCCACAGTCGTGTTTGACCTCTGAGAGCATTTAGAAACCACTCTAAACGAGATTTTTTAATTTCACCTTGCGGAGAACTCTCGCTGCTTGGAACTTTGGCGGTTTTTGTTTTTGAGTCGCCTTCCACTCCGTTACGGGCTTGTGGATTTAGGGATTCCTGATCCATAGATGGTGACCGCGTCGGACGTAAACTATCACGTTTCAGGATTGATTCACGATGTTGTTGTTGTCTTGCTCTGGCACGCCGTGAAAAAAACTGTCGCGGTTGAAAACGCACTCGGAATTCTGCATCGACGGCTGTGGTCGGTTTATCACCCACATTTTGATATACCTTGACGTAGGTGCCTTCCTCGGGATCCTCTACGTAGTGCAGGTCATCCAACTTCACGTAGTATCCTTCACCGGGTTGGAGCAGAACACCGGTGTGTGGGTGGATGTCGGTATAGACTTCGCGGCGTTGACTCGTCAGTTTTTTATCTAATTCATAGGCGATTTCTATATCAATTGCCCGGCTGAGTGGCGTGAGTTGGAGATTAACATCCGCGAGTTGCGTCGTTGTATTTGCCCCGATATCGGTGTGTGATTTCAATATCCGGCGCGCAATATTTGCTGTCAGATTCACCCCGCCATTGAGAAAGGATTGTTGTTGTGAAAGGATGCCTACCTTCCAAGTCCGCGCGGTGGTATTCCGCTTCCAATCTGATAAACCGATAGGTTCCTCATCGACAGTGAGCAGCGGTTCTTTCGCAAAAGCCTCTTCAAGTTCATAACTGGTATTTAAGGATACCCACTTGAAATCAGCAAGGTCGATACGTCCAGTTGCGCGGTTCCGCTTTCGGTTGAGCGTAGCGTTACGCGCCTCGTTCGACTCCACTCGTCCGAGTGTTCCTATAATTCTGAATGGACCGAGAGGATACGACAGATTACCTTCTTGACGTAATTTCTGTAGCGACTGTGTCCTTGTTGAATCTGCGCCTTCCGTCCGAGAACTGCTACGATAATCATCCCAACGAAGGTTCGGCAACCTTTTCAGTAATTGCGTTCCTGTAGATGTGCGCTGTTCCGGCTCCACTGAATTCTTCTCTGGGCTACTTATAGGCAGTCGGGAATCAGAGTTCTCTCCTACAGGTGTGAAGGTTGGACTTACCTGTGCATTGCCTGAACGTCGATTGAAGTTGACACCCCAATTAAAATTGTTACGGATGGTTGCGTTAGCAGTAGGTAAAACATCTGTTTCATCTGTGGTCGCCTCTTGTATGATTTCCTCACGTTCTGGATCTTTTTCTTCGCTCCTACCGGCTCCGGCATCAACCTCCAGCCAATCTGTTGGAATCATTCGGATGTCAAAGTTCATGGTTCTCTCGTCTTGGGAAGTTCGAGAGCTACCCGCAGTGTCGAGTAGGAACGCGTCATCAAAACCCTCTTTGGCGTATTGTGTTTCGTATCGAGAGCGGGAGCGATTGCCGCTTGAGGCACCGACAGGCACAAAGTCAGCATCCATCGACCGTATGTCGAGGTTTGTGGCCAGTTTAGGACGCAGCTGATCCGTCCATGTTGCAAAGTCCCAATCGGCGTATCCAATCAGTTTCCATGCCTGTCTCACCTCTTTCTGATCGACAGTAGCGTAAGTATTTTTATCAAGATTACTATAGGCGAGTTCGCCTTGAATCCACGCCTGTTCTGTAACGTTCAGACGACTCTCCAGTCCCCATACAGTATGCTTTTGGGGTGCTGCGAGAGGTGATCCGTCTTCCTCGGGATCGAGGATGTTTTGGCGAAGTGCCTCCAGTTCTATATCTTCAAACTTGATCAGAGATTGTTCTGGTTGATTCAGATCTGCTTCAACGGCGTATGATGCTCCAATAGTTAAACGTTCACCCGGCAGTGTGAAGACGCTGCTGAGTCCGTAAAGATTCTGTTGATACGCCCGATCTTCCGGGATGTATTCAAAGTCGATCCGAATCACATCATTGCTCGTAATGAGATGCTTACTGTTAAACTCGACAATTGGATCCCCATATTCTCGGATGATGTAATCATTGTTTTCGCCGCGCCGCATCCTCTCACCGTTTAGCCAGACGATTTCACTGCCTGCTTTCACAATGACGTATTGCCCATCAACTGTGAGTCGATATTCACTGCGTCCTTCCTCACCGCGCAGGACTAAACTCGTAGACTGACCCTTCGGAATGGCAGTCGGAATGAAGTGAAAGTCCACCCACTTGAAATCCCCTTCAACCTGTACTCCCTCTAATGCGCGTGGAAAGAAAATGAACTCCGATGCACCGAGCGAACCTTCAAAGTCCCCTAAGGTTCCTCTCATGTTCGGATGTGTAATACGAATTAATTTCTGATCGATGTCTTGAATATTTTCGGTTGTGCCTTCGGGTTGGATAGGCAAATCTTGGTCGGATAGGAGTGCCAAGACGGTGATATTTTCAGAGGCTTTCCCTTCTACATTGACCCGGAGCTCTTGATTCGGCGACACACCACGTCCACTACCAACCGATATACCGATTGTCTGGCTTCCGGACACTTCTAATTGAGAAGCACCATCTCCTGTAGAGGGAAGGCTTCCGGGTTCGCCGAAAGGTTGGCTGGGCTGTCTTTCGGATTCATCTGCAGTGGAAGGCTCGCCAGTTATTTCTATCTGTGGATTCTGCTCACCGTAAAGATCGCGTTTATAAACCTGTTTAATCGCGAATGGCAATGTCCGGTAGGTTATCTTAAGTTTGGACGGTTTGTCTGTAGGTAGATCGGTAGCTGTTTCCTTACCTAAGGTGATTTTTCCCAAATAGAAATCGATCTGATAGTCGATACCCCGCACGAGTACTTTCCCATCCGCTTCTGTTATCTGTTCGCTGTTTGGAAGGATCGGTGGGTACTTCACCGTAAAGTCTTGCTCTCCTGCTTTCAGTGCGACGGACTCTGTTTTCTGGAGGACGGAAAAGGTGGGAAGTTCAAGGACTTTGGTTTCGTCGTTAGCGGTGTTTTGGGCTGTACTACCGGGGCGTGGTAGCACGCACAAACACAGGGAAACAAGGAAGAGGAGTGGGATACGCATTAATAGGTGTCAGTGGAAATAGTTATAAGGATTCGGTTATCGGTTGTTGGCAATGTCCACTGTGGCAGTAAAGAAAAACAAAGCTTCCACAAGAAACACTACTGAAAACTGTTAACTGACAACTATTTTTTACGAAAAACTTGGAACACCTTTATGTCATTCGCTTCGGCGTCACTCACAAAGACACGTCCAGTTTTTGAGACTGCGATGCCAGTTGGCTCTAAAAGCTCGGGAGCACTGAATTCTGTGATGCTTCTGCCATCAGGGGTGAACACTTGAATACGTCTGTTGCCACTGTCTGTTACATAGAGATAATTCCATTCATCTAAGGCGATACACTTCGGTTCCCGCAGTTGTCCAAGTGCGGGACCTTCGCCACCCCACATGTTAATAGGGTTACCACTGAAGTCGTATTTTTTTATGAGGTGATTGCCGGTATCGACGACGTAAACATTCCCGTGGGCGTCAACATCCAGATCTGTCGGGTTCCAGAATTGTTCGCTGCCACTCCCGAAGTTCCCTCGCGCTACAACCGGCACGCCAGCGACATTGAATTCAATCCAACGGTGATTGCCGGTATCAACAACGTAAACCTCGCCATTTCGTCCGATACCGATACCTTCGGGGCGGTCAAGCAGTATATCATCCGCACTTTCACTGAGTAGATAAAAAATCTGATCAACAAAATTGCAGTATTGTACTCGATTATTGCCTGTATCTACTACATAGAGGCGATAACTTCTTTGAAAACTCAACGCTATATCTGTGGGATGATCGAATTCTCCTGTTTGCCATCCACGGCTTCCGAATTCTATGATGAAATGCCCAGCATCGTCGATGACTTGCACCCGATTGTTACCCGCATCGGCGATGTAGATTCTGTCTTCTTCATCTATGGCGAGTCCTAAGGGGGTCCGAAATTCACCCGATCCTTGTCCCATCCTACCAAGCGTTTCGATGTAGCGTATGCCCAATATAGGAGATGCCTGCCGTTCACGGTTCGAGAGACGGATTTCAACCGGTTGCGTAACTTCGCTTTCGGGTAGAGCACAACTTAAACAGAGCACGAGAAGGAGAAGGAGGAAACCGTAGGAGGTTTTACTTGGGTGTTTCCGTCCTTGTAGATACCACTCTTTCGGGCAGGCACAAGACCTACCCCTACGGAGATTCGGGATTTCCGCTTCGCACATGCGCGTTTAGCCTCGTTGCACTTTAAATTTGAAAACGAAAGTTGTTTGTTGTTCATTGAAATCACTCGTGACTCTCGGCACAATGATTCGCAAGCTGCTATATTTAATGCTTCGCTTGCGGAAATAGAGGAAGAATCTCGAATATTGTCCCGGCATCACCGTTGTTTTCTCAATGTCTGCTCTGGGGAGTACTGCTGGATCACCTTGTATTCTAATAGCCTTATCCCATCGGAACACTTCCGCACCGAATTCGGGTGGCAGCTTCGGTCTGAAGTTCCTTTTTAGGTAGAAGGATTCCTGTGATTTGTCGATTGGCTTCGTAACATTTCCCGTGCCATCAAGCATCTGGCAATCGTTTTTTTTGAAGGAGATCCAGTGGTCGGTTCCATTATAGATGAAGATACCGAACGCATCAACCGCCTTCACATCGTTTAGTGGCACTGCCATTGCTTTTACACCGTTTTTGACATAACCAATAGTACCCGTCTGCGGCATGATATGCGCATCCGGGTCGAACACTGGGACAATCATCTCTGGCTGGAAGGTATCTTTGAGGAAATCTGGAACCTCTGGGACCTTTGAACAGTTCAGCGGGATTAGTAACAAACAGAGCACTGCTAAAATTTCTGATAACTTATTTTTCATTTTTTCCTGGCAGGAAAGCCTGCCTCCTTTTTTTGACATATCTACGTAAATGGAGTATAGTGAATAATAGAGTGTAAGGTTGCTACAGAGGCTACGGTTGCTAAGTTAAGTGTGTTCCTGTCGTGTAACGCTCTAAAAACATAACACTTAAAGTTCATTCATCGCTGGCGAGGATTGTATCCTCCCTCTTTTGCCACCTTCTAAACAAATTTTAGAACATGCCAGCGGAACAATGTGCGAGTGCCAATCATTTAAAAATCACTTTCGAGGGCAAGCATCGCAGCACCGACAATACCTGCATCGTTTCCGAGGTGAGCCTTTATGATCTTCATCCGCGCTGGGATATCCATAGCACGTTTGGATAGTTCATCTCGGATGGGTTTAAAGAGAAGTTTTTCGCCAGCTTCTGCGATACCACCGCCGATAATTGCGATTTGCGGGTTGAGGATATGCGCGATTGAGGTGAGAGCAATGCCTATATATCGCCCCGTTTCAGCAAAAATCTCCATTGCGACTTTGTCGCCCGCCTGTGCTGCTTCTGCTATTTGCCGTGGTGTAAGTGCTGTTCCATTCTTTATTGTTTTCGCTAAAATCGTAGCCCGCCCTGTCTCAATTTTCTCCTGCGTTCGTTCAACTATGTTTTTCGCGCCAGCATAAGCTTCAAGACAACCTTGATTACCACACCCACAGTAACGCCCATTGGGTTCAACGACAGTATGTCCAAGTTCCCCAGCAGTATTTTGACTTCCATGGTAAACTTGCCTGTTGATCACGACTCCCCCACCTACGCCTGTGCCGAGTGTTAATGCGACGATATTTTTGTATCCAACACCGGCACCATGACGAAGTTCACCCAGGGTCATCGCATTCACATCGTTGTCCATTCCTCTTAGTATAAGTTTGTACTTCCTGCGCAAGCCTCTATAGGCTTGCTGGACAATACCATGAGGTTGTGAAATATCATTTGTGCCTGTCTTTGACAGATGCAGTTTCGCCAGTTCTACGTTTACATAATCGACGAGTGGAATATCACTCCAACCGGGGAAATTAGGTGAGAAGTGGACAACTCCTGTTTCAGCAATGATAAGTCCCGGTGCCCCCAATCCAATCCAAATCTCGCGTGTGTCATCGTGCCCACAATGTTTGCTGTCAGATTCTTTTGTACTGCTTGAGGGAGATTGTGGTGTTTTGCCTGACTTTGATATGGTTTGTGCCGTTGTAGTTTCTGCTTTTACAAGAACTTGACGAATGGCTTCAGCAATTCGAGCCGCTACTACTTTGGGACCTCCTACGTCAACATCTGTAGGGAGCACCACACGGCAAGAAATATCGCCTGCTGATGAAACTAATCCAGCCTTGATGTCCGTTCCGCCAAGATCGATGCCAATGCTATATTCCATATTTTTAATTTAACGCCAAGCGTGTTATTAGAATCTCTTAGCAGTGGACGTGTGTTTTGTCGAACCCGCACTGTGCCGTTGTTGCAGTGCTACACGCCTTGGCTAACCCTTTTACGTAATATAACCCGAAACGCATTAGAAACCATTTTGAACGGTAGGTTTAAAATGCGCGAAAACCTGATAATTAAAAATCCGAGTTCCAAAAAACTTGTGCGCCGTCACTAACATTACAGAGATAAATTTCAGGTTCAATACCGGTATGTTTGTGGTACTCCGCCTTCACGAGCGTTTGGAATGTTTCTAAAACGTCTCTATGAACGATGTTAACTGTGCATCCACCAAAACCCGCACCCGTCATTCGGCTTCCAATTACACCTGTGATGTTGCGGGCGATGTCGGTAAGCAAATCTAACTCGCTACAACTGACTTCGTAATCATCTCGGAGCCCGTTGTGTGAAGCGTTCATCAGTCTACCGAATTGTATGAGCGATTCTTCTGTTTCTTCTGATGTTTGTAGGTGTCGTGTTTTAAGCACAGCAACCGCGTCTAATACACGGGTATTCTCTTCAATCACATACCGACACCTTTTTTGTGTTAGCGCGGGAAGTTCTTCTTCATGTTTTTTGAAATCTGTTAGGGTAATGTCCCGAAGTGAAGAGATATCGGGCAGCCATTGTTGAAGGATAGCAACTCCTCTTTCACATTCGGCGCGGCGTTTATTGTATTCAGAAGCGGCAAGTTCGCGTTTTACCTTCGTATTACAAATAGCAATATAGTGCGCTGCCAAGTTGAGTGGGACATGTTTGTGCTCAAGCGAGCGGCAGTCCAAAAATAGTGCTTGATTTTCCCGTCCGAGCAGCGAGATGGTCTGGTCCATGATACCACAATTAACACCGACAAATTCATGTTCTACCCGCTGGCACAAGGCCGCGAGTTCTTTGTTATTAATCTCTGATTGTGACGCGCTTTCGGAAGTTCGAGACGCGGAGCTGGCTGTTAAAAAAGTAAGCGCGGTTGAGACTGAAAGTGCCGCTGAAGAACTCAAACCGGCACCAATCGGTACATCGCCTGTGATAACGGCATCTATCCCAGATACTTTTTTGCCTGATGTTTGTAGGAGAGACGCAACCC
>JAPOOP010000692.1 GCA_026713385.1 Candidatus Poribacteria bacterium
ACTCTCCATCTTAATGGTTACCAACGCCGTGGTGCATCTTCGGACGCACCCGGAAAGGGTCCGTGATTATTCCGAGAATGTTACGGGTTCCCTCAATACGTTGAAATCCCGGGCGGATTTATATACCTTAGCGCAAAAGGGCCCCGGTCAACTTTACAAACGTCCATCTTCGCTTGCTTTTATCGCGGATGGCGGCAATGCTTATCTGCCGGGACGTATATCGAACGAGGGGTCTTGGTCCAAAAGCGGTCCAGGGTGGAAGGCAAAAAGCAACTGGTGGCTGAGTTATGGATCCGCGAATCCAGATGCGAAAGATCTCCGTCCGCAGGCAACACAGATAGATTGGGTATTCATTATCACCTACCTGCTCTCCTTCATTCCCCTTTTGTTCACCTTCGACGCGCTCTCTGGCGAACGACAGCAAGGAACCTTGCGATTGTGTCTAGCGAATCCGATTTCGCGCCCGGTTCTGTTAATCGGTAAATTCCTCGGCACCTTAATAACCGTCCTCATTCCTTTCGTTTTTGCGGTGTTGCTAAATTTAACGGTGATCTCTGTCGACAACTGGACACAACTGAGCGCAACCGATTGGGGACGTTTAGGGTTGATTCTGCTAATTGCTTTCAGTTACGCCGGTATCTTTGTTGGATTGGGACTGATGATCTCCGCTGGCACACGAGAGCCTCGGGTGAGTCTGGTCATTTTGCTACTGATTTGGGTAGCCACTGTGGTTTTTATGCCATCGACCCTCGGCACCCTCTCCACAAAATGGATGCCACCCCTCCAAACGATCGATCAATTTCATGCCGCAAGAGATGCCGCCCTTAAGCAGATTGACACAGACTATAATGACCGATTGAACGCTATGAAAGAAAAAAAGAACCCTAACCTTCTCAGTCTCAGTGATCTTCAGAAACTTTTTGAAACGTCACCTGAAACTGCCAGAGCCGCCGCAGAAAAGTTCATGGCAGCGTACGAAACCGAAGGTGATGAAGAACTGGCACTCAAGGCGGAACTCGTCAATAGAGATGTAGAAACCCGAGAACGTTTCAACCGCCAGTATTTAGAGGCACAAATCGCACAGGTCCAACGCGCACGGGGGGTGACCCGGTTTTCACCAGCGGCGATTGTTCAATACGCCCTTGAATCGATGGCTGGCACCGGTTTCAATCGCCACCTGCAATACTTAGAACATGTCCATGATTACACAAAACAATTTCGACAATTCATCGTCGACACCGATAGAGCAGACACCGAAAGTCGCCACCTTATCGGCATCCCTGAGGGTATGTCCGAGAAGCCGTTCTCAAGTGAGGCGATTCCGAAATTTGAGGATAAGATCGCCTTCAGCGATACGCTCAACACCGCGACTTTGGATCTGCTGCTACTCGTTCTACTACTTGGCGTATTTTTTTCGGGGGCATTTCTTATTTTTTTACGTTCAGAGGTATAAATGCCCATGTCTCACACTGAGAGTGTGGAAGGGATTTGTAATCCCGAATTATCAACAACCTATCACTGATATGAAGATAACAACCCCTCTCATTGAGGGTCGTTATCACAAATCATTCTTACGAACAGAAAGGAATCTATCATGTTGAAAAGATCTTGTGTCGTTTTGAGTCTATTGCTCATTTTTGGCTCCAATGCTACACTGTTAGGGCAGGAAAGGAAAGATATCTATTTCCCACACGTGCCTGGGAGCTACTGGGTTTACGAGGATCAGGATGGAAATGAATTAACACGGTCGGCTGTAGAGAAAAAAGAAATTGAAGGTGAAATGTATAGTGGTTTCACCTATGAACCCACTTTGGAGAATTGGATAGATTATGACTATCACATCCATCCGAATTTCTACCAGATTGGTGAAGAGCGGGTTACTTTCTTGGTCGGGGATGAGACACAGAAAGCAGTCAAGGCACGCCTTAACAAAGAGATGGAAATCTTCAGGACAACCCTCCTGGTGCTTATGGAAGGATTTGATCTCCTCTACGATATCGAAGCAGAGACAGAAGACTCTTTCTATGTACTTCCAACGTCTATCCCTTTCAACAAAGCGTGGGAGGCAATGCAGATAACAGCCAAAATTACGATGCGATCTGATCCACCACAAACTCCTGAAGAAATCATATTTGACCTTACTATTGTTGAAACAGGCAAGGTGTTAGGCACGGAAAATGTCGAGACACCTGCCGGCACTTTTGAAAACTGTTTGAAGATTGAATACCAGACGGAGACAAAAGTGGAAACATCTCCTTCTGACCAGGCACCAAATCCGCCCGGCGAATCCGTTACGACGCTGTGGGTAGCACCCAACGTCAGAATCGTCAAATTTCACCAAAAAAGGGAGGATACCGTTCTGAAAACTATTCCTCCGCCTCCACTCCCTCTATTTAAGGTTTCAACCACGGTCAAAACTCTTGAATTAAAGAGGTATGAAGTCAAATCTGTTGATTCGGGTGCCGAATAACATTCGGTTCCCCTTTGGTAAACCAGATGCGAATAAAAGGAGCTCAATGACAAAATCTAAGAAGTTAGTCGCTTTTGTGATCTTTCCTCTCCTGTTTCTATCATTGCTTGTCCTTCTCCCCGTCATGAGCGTATTGGTCAACTCACACACGACACAAGATAGATATACCGTTAATCCTGAAGGGCATTTAGCAGTTGACATAGAGTTCGGTGAGATCATTATAGAAACCACAGATCGTAATTATGTCGATATCGCCACCAGAAAAGAATGGAAATCAAAAAGTGGGATATTGAAACCGAAGTTAGGGAAACGAGCTGCTGAATTGCTTGAAGACTTTGAAATCACGATTGAATGCGACGATCCAGATACCCCATCGAATATCCGAATTGAGGGAAAATTCAACCGTGGACAGGAATATTGGCAAGAGGCACTGAAGTGGCTGACGGTTGAAATTCGAGTGACAGTCCCGCGTCAGTATAATGTCACGCTCAAAACCGCATCTCATGGAGATATTCACGTTGGCGACTTGGTCGGGACAGTAAAAGTCGAGGCTTTAGCTGGTAACCTCCATCTCGGTGAAATCCAAGGTGAAGTTTGGGGGAAACCGGTGTGAACGGGGAGATTACCCTCAAAGGGTGTCAAAGTCGTGTTAACCTAACAGCCGCTATGGGGAATATCCGTGCGGAAATGACAACACAACCGCAAAATTGGTGAACCCAACACAAATGAAAGGAGTCCAGATGACAAAATCTAAGAAATTAGTCGCTTTTGTGTCTCTCCTGTTTCTACTACTGATCATCCTTAGCCTAACGATAAGTGAAATGGAAATCTCACAATCGGAAAGCATGAGTCACGATACTGTTGACCCTAATGGACACTTACATCTAACAGTCGACGCGGCGTTCGACACGATTCATATCGAAGCCACAGATCAACCTCGTGTTCATATAGATCTCGAAAAGAGGTGGACATCAAAGGGATTAATATTTAAACCGAAGTCAATTAAATGGATCCGAGAAATGCTCAAAGATTTAGAACTTACACTTGAAAACAACCATTCAGAGAACCGATCAGATGTCCGAATTGAAGCAAGATTCCACCGTGGGCGGGAACATTGGGAAGAAGGATTGAAGTGGCTGACGATTGAAGCCCGTGTGACAGTGCCGCGTCAGTATAATGTGACACTCAAAACCGTATCTCACAGAGACATTCACATTGGGAACCCAGTGGAATAGTGAGAGCCGAGGCTTTAGATGTTAACCTTCAACCTGATGAAATCCAAGGTGAAAGCTGAATTTTTTATATTATGCACCCTTTCTGCTCTTGACCCACCTCTTTAATTATTAAGAGGGTAGTGATTGTCTAATACGCTTTCAAAACAATAACAGGCCCCGGATTGAACCGCCACTTGCCATTCCGATCTGAGTGGGCCGATTTGGGAAACTTCTCTGCGTAGATAGTGTGTACAAAGGCACGCGCGAAACGAAGTAAAATTATGCAACCTTTTTACCCCTAAATTGCGTCACTATGATATAAGCAAATCCCTTTTGATGGCTCGACATGAAAAATAGAATGAATGGATACAATCCCTCTCAGGTTAAAAGAATAAAGGAGATGCCAAAAATGAAAAGTAATCCTTACAGCGTAGACGTTCTATTCAGACTTCCACTCCTCACAATTTTGGGACTCGCTATTTTTCTGAGCGGTTGTACTGCCTATTCGCACATACAGAGATATATTTTTGAAAGCGAAACATCGAATATCTGGTTGCGTGAACATATTGAATTTGACTGGTCAGCATCCCCCGATCACAAAAAGTATACTGGCTCCCCAAACGCACGTGAACTTATGCAAGCATTGAACGCAGACTACAACCGTGGACATTCAAAGACTGAGGTGAGCATCCATCGTAAAGACAGTGGCATAAGGGACTTCCTTGAAATCGGCTTAAATTTTTTTCGGTATCATAGATTTAGAAGTAAATCAACGATAGGAGAACAGCAATGTTAGAAACCCGTGAGCTTACTAAAGTTTACAATGAAAGTGTTTTAGCCGTCAACAAATTGAACATGAAAGTGGAGGACGGTGAAATCTATGTCGTCCTCGGTGCGAATGGTGCCGGGAAAAGCACGACCATCTCCATGCTCCTGAACTTCATTGAACCCACAAGCGGCACCGCATTGATAGGTGACATTGAGATCCCGAAGTTCCCGCTGGAGGCGAAGAAGCATCTCGCTTACGTCTCGGAGAACGTCGAACTCTATCGCAACTTTACAGCACGGCAAAACCTCTCTTTCTTCGCAAAGCTCGGTGGACGCAAAAAGGTATCAAACGAGGAACTCGATGCCACGCTTGGACGTGTCGGTTTACCGGAGGAAGCCTTTACGCGGCGTGTCAAGACATTCTCCAAAGGAATGCGTCAACGCTTGGGCATCGCGATTGCGATCATGAAAAACGCGCAAGCCGTTCTGCTTGATGAACCGACATCAGGCTTGGATCCGAAAGGCGGTGCCGATTTCCTGAATCTGCTGCGTGAGTTAAAAGGGGAAGGCAAAGCCATCTTCATGTCCACGCACGATATCTTCCGCGCGAAGGAAATCGCCGACAGGATCGGGATTCTCGTGGAAGGCAACCTTGAACGGGAGTTAACGCGTGAGGAGATTCTAAAAGAAGATCTCGAGGCATTATATCTGCATTACGTCGCTGGATATGAACCCGAAGAAGACACAACTGTGTGAAAAATAGAAGGGTAAAAAATATGGAAGGATGGAAAAAAAGATGGAAGAACGGAAACCGGTTGGAAGAAAGCAAGGAAGAAACACGCTTCCAATTCTCCAATCTTCCAGTTTTCCAGTCTTTGGCACTCGTGCTGGTCTTCACTGGCGCGATAGGGATAGTGTTGCCCGTTTTACCGGCGGCAGAGTCGGAAGAGATCGCGAATCCCGGACAGATCGACACGCCGCCGATACGGGTTTTACCGGCAGCAGAGTCGGAAGAGACCCCACCTATTCCTGATAACAGTCCGAAAACCAAAGAGGAACAGAACCGTCAAATCCTGATAGAAATCGATCGCCTGAAGATGGAATTGGCAGAAAAACTGATGAACAAGAAACGGGTGGATCTCGAAAATCTCAAAGCGATGATGATGGAGGAAAATAACATCGTTACCGTCTCCGAAGTGAACACAGCAGAGGAGGCTTACGAACGTGCCGTCGATGAATATGAACAGGCAAAACTGACGCTCCAACAGACGGAACTTGATTCACTGAAAGATGAGTGGCATATCACCGTTGAAACGACAAGACTCTATGAATCCGTCGATGGTCGGGAGTTGTTCTCAATCACTTTGCGGAATAGTTCATCTCCCGTCAAACTCATTGAAAGCTCGAAAGTGCTCGGACGCGACATTATCATCAGTGCGCAGATTGACGACATCTTCGTCGAGATTAAAGAACAGGAAGGTTTTGGCGCAAGCGGAGCAACCATCACTGAACCTTATGAACGACGCATTGAGACGCTTAAAGAGGGTGAATCTGTCACTTTGGAGTTTGAACTCATAAAAGAGAATGTGCGGGATGTCGTCGTAGAGTTGAAGTACTCGGGACGTGAGGAGCAGAAAAACATCCACCTCAAACAAGAGGATCCGTATATCTCGGTCGTATCAGCGAGACGTTATAAGGAGGGGGATCGGAGGCGTTTAGAAGTTGTCCTTACCTACGGTGCCTTGGAAGGCGAAACAGAAGAAACAGGTACCAACACCGCACAAGAAATCAATAACGTCTACGTCTCTATTAAAGACGACACCGAATCTATCATCGGCTATCCTTATGAACCCCGCATTCCGACACTGAAAGATGGACAGGAGAAAACCCTCGACTTTGAACTGCGGCGGAATGTGGATAACCTCACCGTTAATCTCAAATACCTTGATAAGGATATTTCCTACAAGATTCATCTTGAGGAGGACACGCGCTACATCTCTATCCTGAGTGCGAAGAAGTTTCGCATCGACAACCAAATGATGGTGACGATTCAACTGAAAAACACATCTACGACCGAGGCAATGCCCGTCAACGCGGCCCCTGAGGAGATTGCAGCGGCAAATGAGATCCGCGGAATTTATGTCTCTTTACTCGACGTTGTCGATGACACGAATATCGTCAAACCCTATGAAGAAAAAATACCGGTGCTCGGTTACAATGAAACCGCGGAATTGACGTTCCAACTCCAGAAGGATGTCGAGAGTCTGAAGGTATCGTTAGACTATCCCGAACTTGACGAGCCCGATACGCGGCTCATCTATCTGCAAAAAGAATCCGCACTCGATGTGGTCAATGTCAGCTCACTCCGCTTCTCACAGGAAGGGAACTTGGGAAGCAGCGTCACCTACGATCTGACGCTCGATCGGTTGGCAGAAACGGAGAATACATTCCAACTCCGTGTTATTAACCTGCTGAACCGCCTTTCCTTTGAATTTCAAGACCCAGAGACCAAATCCCGGCAGTCTCAGGTAAAGTTTACGCAGGAACAGTCAAAGCGGAATTTGTCGTTGATTGTTTATTTGCCGGAGGAATTGGACGCCTCCTATCTCGACAGCACACTTGAGTTCCACGTCGCTGTGCTTGATGAAGCAGAGGCAACTGAACTCAGCGGTGTCAACAATCGATTGGATTTACCTGCTGATAGGATTGCGAATATACAAGGCGGTGTCGAGCGGTTTGAGCTGATTCCAAAGGGTGTGCCAGAAATTGAGGTATTTGTGCCGAACGCATTCCAAACGATCAAGATAGGCGAAGACGTCAGCATGACAGCAACGCTAAAGAACATCGGTACTCGCGACCTCGTTGACATTCGTATGCTTGTCGATGTCAATACGGATTGGAAATACACAGTTATCCCTGAAGTCATTGGTGCCTTGGAACGGAACGAAGAGAAGGAGATCCAATTGACGTTGAGTCCACCTACGGACATCGGCGTGGGAGAATATCAAGCGAAGTTGAATGCGGAAGTCACGGTTGATAACCGTAAGTTTGAGGCACGCGATCGTTCGATCACGGTGCAAGTCGAGTC
>JAPOOP010000366.1 GCA_026713385.1 Candidatus Poribacteria bacterium
GACATTCCGTCAAGAAAACACCGGCGAATGGATGGTAGGGCAGATTAACGTCCTCATGGCACTCAACGATATTGGACCGGGGGATGGCGCGCCCGTATTGGTTCCCAGTAGCCATAAATGCACAGAGATCCACCCGCGTTTGAATGTTGATGGGAAAGGTTTGGTCTACGATGGCATAAGCGGAAAACCCGCAGGGACAGCCTTTGGAACGAAGGAGATCTATCTCAAAGCAGGCGATGTCGTCATGTTCACAGATGCCATTACACACGGGTCGGCAGAACGGACGAATGAGGGGTATCGGCGATCTATCGTCTATCGCTATTCTCCGAGATATGTCCGTGAACGTTTTGACTATCCGCATTCAAAAGAATTGTTAGCACGGTTGACACCCGATCAACGCAAGATTATCCAGCCGACGGCACCACGTCGCCCGCCACAGATAGTGTAGCGGGCGAATTGCGTGTTCATTTCTGATATCAAAGGAGATACATGATGCGAAAAGTTGATTTGCAACAACAAGCGGTTACGTTAATCGGACAGCTCTCCACTGAAAAACTCAGAGCAGCTGTTGATTATCTCTCCTATCTTCAAGATAAGAACGCGCGAAGCAATCTGTCCGATCAGGATATTCCCTCAACGGGGCTTGGAACGGCGATCCATGAAATGTTCAAACCTTTTGGCGGAGTGGAACTTGAGATACCCCCACGGGAACCGATGCGAGAACCCCCTCGTTTTGACTAAAATACTTAAAATAATCTATGGAGTATATTCGCATTATGCTTACAATGCAAGAAATAACGACAGCATTGCAGAATCTAAGTCCTAACGAACTGCACCGCATTGAACGGGTTATTCGAGATTTGTATCGGGCTCGTCATGAAACCATCATTTATGATGATAGTTACGGAATCTGGACGGAACAAGATCAGGTTTCGATGGCCGTGGAGGTTTTTGAATTACTTGATAAATCGGACAACTAACAGACTATGGGAAAACCACAAAAAACCCTCTGGGGAGGACGTTTCAGCACGAGTCTCACCACAGAGACGATAGCCTTCACGCACTCCATTGAAGCCGATACCCGACTCATTGGATACGATATCTGGGGAAGCCAAGCGCATGCGATTATGCTCGCTCGACAAAGGATTATCTCCGATGCCGATCTGCGCGAGATTTTACGCTGGCTTCAGAAAGCGGAGACGGATTTTCAGAACGGCGATTTTACCCTCGATCCGAATAAAGAGGACGTGCACATGAACGTCGAATCGTATCTGATTGAGAACGCCGGTCGCGAGTTCGGTGGTAAACTCCACACCGCCCGTTCTCGCAACGATCAGGTACTTGTAGACGCACACCTCTACATTCGGGATGAGATCCTCAATGTCCAGCGCGGTCTCTCCGAACTCTGTGAAGCGTTCCTATATATCGCCAAAGAACATGCCGACACCGTCATGCCCGGCTACACACATACCCAGCACGCGCAGCCCATTAGCCTCGGTTTCTGGGCGACGGCTTACGTGAGTATGTTCCTGCGGGATCAAAAGCGTCTGCAATCTGCGTATGCACTCGCCAATACGAACCCTCTCGGCGCGTGTGCTTTGGCTGGCACGACATTCCCTATTGATCGGCACTTGACGACGCAACTGCTCGGTTTCGATGCCCCACACGAACACGCCTTGGATGTCATCAGCAGCCGAGATTTTATCGCCGAAACGCTCTTTGCATTGTCGCTTGTAATGGCAAACCTCTCACGGATTAGCGAAGAAATTGTCTATTGGACAACCTACGAATTTGGGATGGCGGTGCTTGACGATGCCTATAGTTTCGGAAGTTCCATCATGCCACAAAAGAAGAATCCTGACATCGCTGAACTCACGCGGGGTCGCACGGGGCGCGTCTATGGCGCATTGTTGGACCTGTTGACGAATCTCAAAGGCTTACCGATGGGCTATAACCGCGATTTTCAGGAAGATAAACCGCCACTGTGGGAGGCGTTTGATGTTGTGAAAGCGTGCCTCGGTCTGCTACCGGAACTCCTCAGAACGACGGATTTCAAAACGGAACGGATGGCTGAATTGGCGAATGCGAACTTCGCCACAGCTACAGAGTTAGCAAACTATCTCGTTAAAGAGCATCAGCTCAGTTTTCGGGAGTGCCACGAGATTGTCGGATGGCTCGTCGGAGAACTCGTGAAGCAGGAAAAGACGTTCGCCGATTGGGAGCTAACGCAGGAACTTTTGAAACAGAAAAAGATTGACATACCGATCGCACAGCTGAAGCAGATACTGGATGCGGAATCGGCAATTCAGAATAACCAAAGCCTCGGTGGCACATCACCGGCAGAGGTTCACCGGATGATAGGCAATTTTGAAGAACAACTCAATGAGATTGCGTCGTATATCTATACTTGCCAGACCCAGATTGAGTCCGCACACCAAGAAACTCAGCGTATAGTTAATGATGTTTTGAGCAAATGAGTTAACGCGTTGTAATTCTATCTCAAAGGAGATTGCTGTGACACAAAATATGGCAAATTTGCCGCTTACAGACATGACACATGGGCAATTTCGTGACTGGATCCGTAGCATTGTGGAACACTCACTATTTGCGGATCGTGAGCGACTCCTTGCATTGCTTGCGACAAAGGCTGATAGGGAAACACTGGAAGAGGCGTTCCGTGAATTTTTTGAAGATTACTACTATGATATGGCGTTTGAATTGGATCGTCATGAGGCATGCCTACTTTCAATTTTTAATTCTTGTGATACTTATCCCTCTTTGAGATGTCGTGTTGCAATTGTTGAAGGCAAGCGAAAGGCATCGCCTATGGGACGTGAAGTTCGGCGGACGGGTTCGTTCCTCCCGAGTGACCCGGTACCAGAGATAAAAGTGTCTGCCTTATCGAATCGTGCCTTTCAATCGTTTCTTCACATGCTGGTGAACTATGAATTTTTTGCAGCGCGTGATAGAATAGTTAAGTTAATGAGTCGGGAGCCGACTGCTACTTCAAAATTGTCTCCACATGAGGCAGCGGATACTGAGGATATGCGTTTATGGGAGACGGTTTACGAGTTTTTCGTGTGCCATTTGGAATTGGAACAGTTTCTCGAAGATTATGAATACGATCCGGACGAAGGATTAGAGGTGCATCCAGAAGTTGCTGAAGAGCTGGAACAAAGCATCGCGGATCATAAATCTGAGGGAGTTAAAGGCAGACCCCTCCAGGAGGTGGCAAAAGAGTTTGGGGTTACGCTGAAATGTACACATTGCTGATAAAATCTCGCGCCGAATCGGATTTGCGCCGTTTGAGCCCCACGATTTACTCGCTAATATTCAGCAAACTGGAGCGATTGTGCGAGATTTGCGATGATTACCCGCATAAGGCATTGAAAGGTGAGTATAGAGGGAAGTTCAGTTTATCAGTTGCTAAAGACTATCGAATTCTCTATACCTTCGATAGGCGTTTCCGAGAGATCGTTGTTCACCGAGTTGGACACCGTAGCAAGGTCTATTAGGCGCGTATAAAAACCCAGGGTCCGTATATTTACAAAAAAACATAAGGGGATATGCAATGGGTAAATCACAATCTGTCCTAAAGGGGATGAAAAATTGGAAAACAGACTAATCGTTGCACTGGATACGGACGATGGTGAGGAAATTGACTGGCTATCTGGAACGCTTATGGATACAGTCCGTTGGTTTAAGATCGGCTTTCAGGCGTTCAGTACGCTCGGAATGGAAGCGTTCCCATGGTTCGATCAGAACGGTCATAAAGTCTTTGTTGACCTGAAGTTCCACGACATCCCCAACACAGTCGCACGCGATGTCGGTATGATGACAAAACACGGCGCAAATATGATTAACATGCACGCCTCTGGTGGACTTATAATGATGAAGACGGCAAGAGCAAGGGCAGACGAAGTAGCTGCCGAACGCAATATTCCGCCGCCAATACTACTCGGCGTGACCATTCTGACAAGCATTGAA
>JAPOOP010000350.1 GCA_026713385.1 Candidatus Poribacteria bacterium
AAGGGAGGGGACCGGGACCGACGATGACAGGTTCGGCTGTGGGGAGTACAAGTTCGATTTCACGTGCCCAATTCCGTTTGACAGAGGCGGGGCAAATCACAAGGTAGGGACCTTCTGCTTCTGCCTCAACCATTGCGATAATGGATTGTCGGGTTTTGCCAAGCCCCATATCGTCAGCGAGAAGGGCACGGCGGCGGCCGAGCAGAAAGGCGATACCTTCTATTTGATGTGGGTAGAGCCCTTCGGCAATCTCTTCAGCACGATTTTTAATTTTACCTTGCGGAGGTAGGACGTGGTTTGTGCTTTGACGGTTTTCGCTCAAGAGCCGTCCTCCACTTCGTTACGGGCTACCGTTTTTGAGGCTAATTTTTCCTACCTACTTCTACCTCTATCAACGAGCCACAAATCTCCTTCACTGACGGTAGCGAGTCGTCTCAACATCACAGCCCCCGGAAAATTAGGTGCCATTCCGACTCCCATCGCGAAGATGCGACCGTTGCCTGCGGCGTGTTCACCCACGAGCGTGAGATCCGGTCCCGCAATCGTGGTAGGAATGCCGTCGCTAAAGAGAACAACGAGGGTAGGCACCGTTTTGGAAATTTCGGTCAACGCCGATAGCATATCGTGGTCGGTCCCTTTTGTGTGAATTTGGGATTGGATGTCAGCGAGGTAGTTTGACGATGCGGCAACCGTTTGCTCTGTTACAGGGACAAAGCCTTCTCGGTAGACGATGAGTTCCGTGCTAAACGCCATGATGTTGAAGCTATCGTGTGGTTCAAGGAAGGTAAGCGAATTCCGCATAAGGTCTATAATTCGCTTGAGTTTGTGGGGCGGGAGGTTTTGCATACTCGTAGACAGATCGATGCAGTAGACGATGCGCTGCGGTCCCTCCTGTGCCTCGATGAATCTCACTAACCGACTTTTGAAACGTGTTTTGGCTTTTTTTTCTTTTTTGAATGGACGTTCGATCACCCTTTGCACACGTGGGGTATCGTCAAATTCGATATTGGTCGCGGTGGGTCCCACAGGTTCGCCTACGTCTTTGGTGTCGAACGGTTGAAAAGGGGCGGGTTCCGCTGCGGAGACGACCCCTCGGGTGCTGGCAGGTTGATTGCTCGTGAGGACTTTCAGTCGCGGCTGACTGACATCACGCGTTCTTCTGTGCCTGACTCGTGTGCGTTTCGGAGGTGTCACGCGTCTGACCTTCGGCTTTTCTTCGATGACAAACAGGGCGTTGATAGCGTCAGCATTTCGCTGCGGATTGGTGCTAAACCAAAAGAAAAGTCCGAGTACCCCAACACCGGCGTGGAATAGGACAGAGATAAGTAATGCTTTACTGGATTTCGATTTCATTTTTTAATTTTACCTTGCGGTTCGGTCAGGTGAATTGAATGAACAACGACCTCTCTATAGATCCGCTTTCCACTACGTTCCAAGCTACGTTTTTGTTTATCTTTTAAGGAACCTAAACTTGCCAAAAATCAACAGACGCGAGATGATGATAGCCACGCGTATCGAAGAAATCATCAAATTCCGAGGTGGTTGAAGGAAACTCAACCCTTATCTCGTTTGCGAGTTGTTGTAATATCTTATCACCAATTAACTCAGACGACTGTCCACGCAAGGCTTTTTCATACCATTCATCAAGCTCATCCTCGGTTATTACACTTTGAATTCGACTGGCACTACCAAATTGCTTCAGAACAGACACGAGAACATCTTTCTCAGATTCCTTTTCCAGCAAAAAGGTCAATGAAGTCGAAATTGTTCATTCTGCATAGAGTATAGCATATCTTACTGGCTACGTCAAGTTTTTACGATTCGGCGGTGCTCGCCCACGAACATAGGCGGGGACGAAAACCCCGCCCATTCACCTTCTAATCTCACAACCTATCTCATTGACATCCGCACGGGGGTCTCTAACTTCCGGCGGAGGACAACCCCCCACTGTCCAACAACCCACAACGCCTTACCATCCTTGGAACGGGTAATGACATAGAGGTTGTTGTCGATATCGGTGTGCTCCTGC
>JAPOOP010000337.1 GCA_026713385.1 Candidatus Poribacteria bacterium
TTAAAGTCATAGCGAACTTGCCTTATAGCATTACGACCCCAATATTGTGGAAACTGCTCGATCATCACAAACAGATTCATAGTTGCGTATTGATGATGCAGAGGGAAGTCGCTGAAAGGATTGTTGCTGAACCGGGAGGAAAAGACTACGGTGCATTGACAATCGGCGTCACTTATCGTACGGATGCAACACTCATCGCCACGCTGTCGCCAGAAAATTTTTATCCAGCACCGAAAGTGGATTCCGCACTCCTCAAACTCACAATGCGCGATAATCCAAAGGTTACGGTTGAAAATGAGGAATTCTTCTTTAAAGTCGTACGGACAGCGTTTCGGACGCGGCGGAAAATGCTAAAAAATACATTAATTAGAAGTAGACTGACATCGGCAAAGGTATTGATGACCGCTTTTGAGGAACTCGGTATAGCCCCAGAACGGCGTGCTGAAACATTGGACATCACGGAATTTGCAGCTCTCGCAAATTTTTTGTCTGCGACCAAAGATCTTGCACATTCGTAGAGACTCCGGAATCATAAGCGGATATCTAACTCAAAAAGCTGCCAATATACAATTTTCCAATCCCTTTCTTCACGACGGAATTCAAACTTGCAACTGGCTTTAATTTCCCGTAAGTCGCGTTCCACCCCTTTTTCCGCGTTAACATCCAGCTGCAGTGTCGCTGCCGCCTTCCGGGCATGCGTTATATCCATCTCTATATCCTGGAACAGAAATTGAAGCGAGACATACTCCTGAAAAAGTTGTGTCATCGCCAGAACAACATCTGCATAATTTTCAGGAATAATACCTGATGCCACGCCGAAAAGTGTGGCTGGATCGTCCGCTGCGACGTAGGTTTCCGAGAAGAGTGCTTCAATTGCCTCAATGTTTTCCATATCTACCGACTCAAGTAGGGCGGCAAAACTGTCAAAAAATTCCTGTATCTCCACCACCGGATCCTTCAGCGGTGTGAGCACAATATCCACAACTAACCGTTCTTGTTTCAGTACAACGGGCTGGCTATACGGCTTGTAATCTGGATCCGTAACGGTCAAGGTATGAACATCTTCGTAAAGAACACCTTGAAAAGTGTAATTGCCATCTACGCCAGTTTCATAAGATTGTCCGAGTAGCGTTACAGTTGATCCGGGAATACGGTTTCCGGTTCCGGCATCGACGACAGTTCCAGAAACTGTGCCGTATTCAAGCATTGCCGGTTTTTCAGATTTGGGTTCAGTGGTCTCTTCCGCTTCCCCACACGCGAAAATGCAAGCCATCAGTAGGAAAAGCGAGATATTTTTTTTCAGTGTCACAGTGTAGTCACCATCCTTATTTATATCTTTTATATCTACTTTAAGTCGCATTTGTGGAACAAAATCTTCGTATCTCGTTGTGAAACCCTAATCCGATTACCCACAATCAAACAAAGCACGTAGCTTGGAACGTAGTGGAAAGCGGGCTACGAATAGACACGTCAAATCCCTAAATCCGCTCAACGAACCGCAAGGAATAATTAAAATTCATTAAAAAACTTCTCAAGCGTTTGTAATTTCGGTGGTTTCGTGAGCAGAGAAACAATTATCAATGCGACAGACGAAACAGCGATCAAAATCGCAGCAGGCATAATCCC
Source organism: Candidatus Poribacteria bacterium (assembly GCA_026713385.1). Taxonomy (GTDB): domain Bacteria; phylum Poribacteria; class WGA-4E; order WGA-4E; family WGA-3G; genus WGA-3G. The sequence continues at coordinate 1,627 of JAPOOP010000337.1, forward strand.
GATGCCCCCGACACTATACCCGGGTGTCTGCCAGTTTTGCAGAAAGAAATAGAACCATAACAGAATAACACTTATGATCGCGGCAAACACACCGTGCTTTGTGCTCCGCTGCCAGAACAACGCCGCAACTACAATAGGAAAGAGGCCTGCGAATCCAGTGAACGACCAAACAGCGAGTCTAAAAATGCTGGGTGTCGCGATGAGTGAAATGAGATAGGTAACGCAAAGCACACCGCTCACAAATAACCGTCCTACCCACACCCGTTGCCGCTCCGAAAAGGTCTCTCGACGATAATGTCCAACAATATCGTGCGTGAACATACTCCCGATAGCAAGCGATTGCGAATCTAACGATGACATAATCGCCGCGAAGACCCCCGCTCCTAAAAACCCAGCTAAAACGCCAGGAGCGTGTAGATGAATCATCTGAATCAGCACATTGTTCGCCTGTGCTCCCTGCAAACCTGGAACATCCACGTTTCCCAATATTCCCAGTAGCACACTCGGAATCCATACAACCGCAATACACAACGGATACAAAATAATCGCGTAACGGAACGTCCCGACATCCTTCGCCGTTAGGAAATGTGAAAAGATATGTGGAAACATGCCGACACAAAGGGGAATGCAAAGATACGTTAGTAGTTCCAACGGCTTGATATGCTCCGCCTGCATCAGTAAACCTATGTCCACTTTAGAGATAGCATTTGAAAACCCACCCATCCGATTCGTAATGACAAAAAAGGTGATGCCTCCAAGTGTCATGAAAACGAGCGTTTGGAATGTGTTCACCCAAGCAGTCCCTCGCATACCGCTATAAGTAACGTAACACAGAACGACAGCACAAATAAGTAAGCCGCCTACCCATTGTGGAATTTTGCCATCTGTGAGTGTCGCCAATGTCCCACCACCGCCCATCACACCGATCAGCAGATATGGGATAAGCAACAATACAAATACAACGAAAAGGAGCAGTCCCAAACCATCGGACTCCCACCGGTCACGGAAGTACTGTACCTGTGTCACATAGCCAAACTGTTTCCCAAGCCGCCATAGACGAGTCCCAATAAAGAGGAATACACACGGCACGACTATTGCCGAGGAAGAAGCCATCAGTGCAAAAACACCGATACCTCTGTGGTAGGCTTCACCCGACGCACCGAGGATTGAGAACGCCGTCATGTTTGTGCCGAAAAGCGTCATCAACAGGATAAACCAATTAATCGTCCGACTCGCAACAAAGTAATCTTCTCCGGTATTTCGGAAAAGTTTATGGCTTAGCGCACCGAGAACCAAGACCATCGCGAGGTATATAAAAATAACCGCAAGGCTCATCGTTCTCCCCAATCCCCCCGTGCTTTGACGAAAGCCGCCATCAGCACCATTGCTGCAAGACAGAACCCTATATGATAGAGCAAGCCTACCGGCACCCCCAAAACAAACTGAGGGGTTTCCCAGAGCCAAAAATCGTTGTGAAGTAGGAACAGTAACACGAGAAGCGCGTATAACACTCCTCTCACCGGACGTTTCATGATGCCCTCCGTTTTTAATGGCTATCAACTTTCAGTAGTTGGATATTGGAACGTTCTCCTGCCACACATCCTACTGATTGCTGATCGCTGATGACTGACGGCTATTATAGTAAAAAATGGCAACACTCGTAAGCGCGGCTATCGCATGAACCCATATAAATCGCAGATCCGTCGGCGCGAAAAAGAGAAGGAATGCCGCAACAAACAGAACACAGCGCGTCCAAAACGATAATCTGTTAAATATATAACCCGCGATAGCAGTTGCCAAGATAACTGTCCCGATGAGTGTCAGCGAGAAATTCACGAAAACCGTCCACACTCCGGGTGTCCCACCACTCTCACTGAGCCAGAGCAGTGCGGGTCTCAAAACAAAAGCGTAAGGCAGCGCAAAACCGACGAGCGCGAATCTGAACGCCGCGAACCCGGTCGCCATAATCCCGGAACCCGCGATAGCAGCCGCAGCATACGCCGCCAATGCAACGGGTGGGGTTACCATCGACATCATCCCGAAATAGAAAATGAAAAAGTGCGCCGCAAGTGGAACAACTCCCAAATCCAGAAGTACGGGACCTACCAAGATCGCCATGAGCAGATAACAGACCGATGAAGGCAACCCCATTCCCAGAATAATCGTTGAAATCATGAGAAAGAACAGTGCCAACATCAGGTTTGTAGACGCAAGTGGTAAGAGGACTGACGGTAACTTGCCACCGATGCCCGTCAGCGTCACCACACCTAAGATGATACCGACACATGTCGCAGCCGCAATCAATGACACACCGCTCTGCGCTGCCCGCTCACAAGGCGATATTAAGAAGTTTATCCCTTTCCGTAAATCCGAAACGCCAATACCGGTAGGAACAATCTCCGAATCGCGATGCCTCTCAGTGGCAGAGTCTTGTCCGCGGATTCGGCGGACCAAGAAGTCCAATAGGCTTATCGAGATGACTACCAATAGACTCCAACTCACCGCGCGGAATGCCGTAGCCCCCATCAGCAGGACCCCAATGAGTGTAACAAACGCAGCAAGAAAGATACCGCCTTGTAGCGTCAAAAACTTTCCATGCTTCTCACCCTGTTCGTTGGCATTCGTTTCTTCAGGGCTGTGAACGGAACCCTCCGGCGCATGCCTACGACTTCTCGCCGCGAAGTGTACTATACACAGCATTCCTGTGTAGTATAAAACTGCTGGTAGCAGTGCCGCCTTGATAATTTCCAGATACGTAACAGCAGGCTCTACGATCTCCAGCATCATGTACGCAGCGGCACCCATAATAGGCGGAACCAACGCGCCACCAGAACTCGCGGCGGCTTCAATTCCTCCTGCTATCGCTGGTTGAAACCCAGCGCGTCGCATCAAGGGGATTGTGAACGTTCCAGTCGTTGCTGTGTTCGCTACAGCCGAACCCGATAGCGATCCCATCATGCCGCTACTCAGGACAGCGACCTTTGCGGGTGCCCCCGTACTCGAACCGAACACGCGCCTTGCCAAATCCAAGACATAATTAGTCGCCCCTGTTCGCTCCAACAATGCCCCAAACAATACAAACAGAAAAACATAAGTGAACATCACCCGAAGCGCGATACCAAACGCGCCTTGACTGTGTAAAAACGTCTGACTGACGATCCGTTGAACGGAATACCCGCGATGCGGAAACAGCCAATCCGGCATAAACTGTCCAAAGCCGGCATAGATCAGAAATACGAGAGAGAGCAGCGGAAGCGTCACACCAATAGAACGGCGCGTTGCCTCTAATATTAAGATAAGTCCAATCCCACCGATGATGTAATCCAGTGGCACTTCTGCTCCCGCTCGGTCACCGAGGGACTTTCCGTCTAACCAGAACGTCTGAAAAATCGGTTCCGTCTGACCCAGAACGTAGCCAAAACAGATAATCACACTGACAATCAGCATGACATCCAAAAGCCGAAAGGCAAGGTGGTCCTCAAAACGTGGATGAATAGGGTATCTCAAAAATACCACTATTAAGCCCAGCATCGCGAAGAGTGCTAACTCTGATTGCGGTGTCAGCTGCGGATAGTTGACCTCGGCTAAGATAAAGAGGCACAACAGCACCGAAACTGCAAGAAAGATGTAATTTTTTGATTGTTGTTTCAATGCATTGAGCGAA
>JAPOOP010000328.1 GCA_026713385.1 Candidatus Poribacteria bacterium
ATCTATCTCGTCAATAGCGGCACTCTCAGCAACACCTCCCAACCCCACAGAGATCCTGAGCACATAAACGTCCTCTACCGCAATAAAGGTGATGGAACATTTGTCGATGCCACAGTAGAAGCAGGACTTCAACAAAATCACGGTTACGGCATGGGATGTCTCGCGGCAGACTACGACAATGACGGTGATGCCGACCTTTACCTCACCAACTTCGGTAAAAACCAACTCTATCGTAATAACGGCAACGGCACCTTCACAGACGTTACGTCAAACGCCGGTGTCGGAGACGGTAACTGGAGTGTTAGCGCGTCCTTCGGCGACTTTAACCTCGACGGACACCTTGACCTCTACGTAACGAACTATTTGGATTATCAATTAGAAATCGCGCATGCCTGCTTTCTACAAGGCGTTCATATTTATTGCGGTCCGCATGAATACCCCGGTGCGCGTGATACACTTTATCAAAACAACGGTGATGGCACCTTCACAGACGTTACAACGCGTGCGAGGGTTCACAACACCGGTAAAGGGTTAGGTGTGCTCTTTACAGACTATAACAACGACAGTTATCCTGATATTTTCGTCGCTAACGACGCTGTTCCCGATTTCCTCTACCAGAATAACAAAGATGGAACATTCACAGACATCGCTATCACCGCGGGGGTTGCCTATAATTCAGAAGGGCGTGCAACAGCGAGTATGGGTATCGCTTCGGGTGATTACGATAACGACGGCGTTCCAGATCTCTTCGTTACGAACTTCTCTCTGGAAATCAACAGCCTTTTCCACAACGATAATGACGGCTTTTACACGATGACTACCTTTGAAGCAGGACTTGCTGATCCGAGTTTCTCAAAACTCGGCTTCGGTACACAGTTCCTCGATGCAGATAACAACGGCACACTCGAACTTTTCGTCGCAAATGGGCATGTCTGGGATAACGTATCAGACATTACACCATCGCTCTCCTACAGGCAACAATGCCAGATTTTTGGGAACACAGGAACAGGAAAATTCAAAAATCTATCTGAGACAGCAGGTCGGTTTTTCAAACGTTCTGTTGTCGCCCGCGGTGTCGCTGTTGGTGATTATAACAACGATGGCGCGACGGATATTCTCGTTACCCGTTGTGGTGAATCGCCTATTCTGCTGCGAAACGATTCCCAAGTCCATAACTATGTGAAAATTCGGCTCGTCGGCACCGAAAGCAACCGCGATGGGATCGGTGCGAAAGTGTGGGTACATACAGATGAAATGATACAGTTCAGGGAGGTAACGTGTGGTGGGAGTTACGCCTCTGATAGCGAGCGAATCCTCATTTTCGGCATCGGCGCTCAAAAGGTAATTCAATCCATCAGAGTAAAATGGCAAAACGGGTACACACAAACGCTTGATTTCTCAGATACCAAGAGCCCTGTAAATCAAACTGTCTATATTACTGAGAATCGGAGTTTCTCCCTACAGCAGAACTGAATGCCTCTGTGAATTAAGTTGACATTATCGATTTCTGCGCGTATAATAGTAAATTGATTGTATCTGACGACAGAGGCAAATGTGGAACGCCTCAATTTTATGAATTCTAATATGTGAGGATAATCGATTGGCTCAACAGAAAGCAACCAATATTACGTGGCACGATGCGATTGTCACGGCAGAAGACAGAGAAAAATTGCTGAATCAGAAAGGGTGTGTGATTTGGTTCACAGGTCTCTCCGGTTCAGGCAAGTCGACGTTAGCAAATGCAGTTGAACAGGTCCTACATCAACAACAGCACCATACATACGTCTTGGACGGCGATAATGTTCGGCATGGACTGAACAAGAACCTGGGTTTTTCGCCTGAGGACCGCGAGGAAAACATCCGGCGCATCGGTGAAGTGGCGAAACTTTTTGCAGACGCAGGAACCATCGTTATGACAGCCTTTATCTCACCCTACCGCGCCGATAGGGATCAGGCAAGAGAGTTGATTGCTGAAGGTAGATTCGTTGAAGTTTTTGTCGACTGTCCGCTTGAAGTCTGCGAAGAACGCGATACAAAAGGCTTATACAAAAAAGCACGCGCCGGAGAGATTAAGGAGTTTACCGGCATCAGTGCACCTTACGAGGCACCTGCCGATCCAGAGGTCACAGTGAACACAGCGGAACTCTCCCTTGAAGAATCCGCCCACGCCGTTGTCTCGTCTCTTGTGAAAGCAGGCTTAGTTCCAGGCGGGAATTAGGCGAGAAACAGAAATATTCGCGTAACACGAAAATGCCACGCACAGAGGGAAACCTGAAAATGGAATCAGTTATCGGGAGCTTCAATGAGAACGGGTTCGCCATCCTGCGCGGCGTTTTGGAGCCGATAACGCTTGAGGCTGTCAAACACGAATGCGAAGTGTTAGTCGCTGAATTGGCATCGCGTCGGTATGCGGACGGAAAACTGACAGACACCTACCCCGATGCCTCTTTTGACACCCGCTTGATCCGGCTCTACGAAAACTATCCGGACGAAAATCCGACCATTTTTCGGTCAGAACTCCATCGTGAAGGTTTTTTTGACGTGTTCGCACACCGTACCCTCCTTGAACTCGCGGGTATCATCCTCGGTCCAGAGATCCGATTGTACCCGAACTATTCGGTTCGTCCGAAACTACCGGAGAACAAACGAACTGAGGTATTATGGCATCAAGATGCCGGTTATACTTCAAAAGAAGCGGATGTCTTACGGATGATGAATGTCTGGACGCCTTTAGTACCGGTCAACGTTGAAAACGGGTGTATGGAATTCATTCCGCGGAGCCATCAGTGGGGTGTGGTTCCACACGAAAAGGACGAGTACTATCTGCGCATCCACGATGACTATATCAAACCTGTTGAAGCGGATGCTGTCCGTATTGAGATTCTGCCGGGGGATGTCGTCATTTTCAGTAATCTTCTGTTCCATCGCGGGTTACCGAACCGTGCTTCACACATCCGATGGAGTTTAGATTTCCGTTATCAAGATGCCAGACAACCGACGCTTCGGACGACCCAAGGGCATCTCCTCCATTCAC
>JAPOOP010000741.1 GCA_026713385.1 Candidatus Poribacteria bacterium
GAACCGAGCGATCCTCTCCGGCGGCGGACAGGTGGTGGATGCCGAAGGCAATCCGATTCTCTCACTCGGTTTTGACGTTGTGCCGCACGGACAAGAGATTCGGTGTGGCAGATTACTACCAGACGCGTCTGAAAACGCCTTGGTTATCCGATATAACGGACATCACACCGACCTGATGGTAGTAGACAGCAATGGGCAGATTAAAAACAGGTTTAACGTTGATGAAACACCGAACAATACAGGCTTAGAAGTTATCCGCTGGAATGGGGACGATACTTGCGAATTGATTTATAGTCCTGCTGCGCTTTACGATAGTAGCGGAAACAAGGTGGTGACGTTCCCTGAACTGCCGCCTTCTACTGGCGGCAAAATGGGATGGTATCACTGCTTTCCTGCGGATGTCTGCGGCGACACACGTGAAGAGGTTATCCTCTACGACCCATATAGCGATGCCATCTACATCTACACACCTACTCCTTTTCAACCCGACCTGTTCAGTGGATATCAGCATACCGAGCGGCAATATAACACCCGTTTAATGGATTGAAATATGCAGAACAACGTTGTCAATAAATTTCTACTTATCTCAATTGATTGCTGGCGATTCGACGCACTCAGCCGGACGAATCCCCTTTTCAACACGCCGAAGTTCGATCTGTTGACGCAGGATTTCTCGCTCGCCGAAAAGTTTTTCGTGCCGGCACCGGCAACTCGTCCCTCGCATACCTCCTATTTTACGGGGCTTTATCCGTTTGAACACGGGGTTTACGGACAAACCTATCTCAAGATGTTTGAAGGCATCCCGAACCTGTTCCAGATATTCAATGACGCAGGCTATCATATCACCGGACGCTCCGAACGTCCGGACGTGTTCCGCTTTCTTGATTTTGAACCGTTCATCACATCGCTTGACCCGAAAGCGGAAGCACAACATCTCGGTTCACTTGAAGACCTTGTTCAGCAAATCAATCAACCTTCGGACGTGCCGCAATTCTGTTTTCTGCACTTCTGGTATACACACGGCGGTTACGGTATGAGCGGGATCCCGGGGGCACCGAGTCTCAAATCACTCGTGGATCGTGGTAGGATAGATGAGGCTTTGCGGTTCTATTACGCCGCCGCGACGCATATACTCGAATTCAAGTTAGTTGAAATCCTGAAGCAACTCCAACTCTCAGACTGGGCGGTTTTCATCTTCGGAGATCACGGCGAAGGTATCTGCGAGGAGATTACCGATCATGGCGGCACGCTCAATCAGAACGTGTTACACGTGCCTCTATTAGCGCACATCCCCGGTGTAACGAACCTCGACCTCTCATTTGAAAGCCCGAATCCACCGATTTCGGCGATTGACCTGTTCCCAACGATTACGAACCTTGCCGGTATTGATGTAGACTATCACGGATACGGACGAGACCTATTGTCTCCATCGGAAATTGACAAAAATCGTTTAGTATTGTCGGAGTTGGATAGTCTCTACGGCGTCGGGTTCCTCAGTAGGGACAACTTAGAGATGCCGCATCACCGCGTAACCTCCCGGACGACCGTTGATAACGTGGAAATTGGCAAGTATTCAGATGGTGTTCGGCTCTGGTCGTTGACGGATGGTGAATATCTCTATCGGGAAGATGAACAGACAGGTGAGTTCGTGTATCGGCATGTGCTGAGCGGCGAGGACCTCGTCTGTGAAGACCCAGACCGTTTTCGCGACGCTTACGACGAAATTTTGATGAATTCTAATTATCAGCACCTGCTGACACAAGAATCCACAGATGAGGAGACGGAGATTTTGGAAGGTAGGTTGCGGGATCTGGGATACGTTGAGTGATGTTGCATGCCTGTGTCCCCTATTTGTTCACAACAAAGACGCTTTCACTGTCCGGCTTGAAAGGATTGTTGTTGACTAAAGGGATGTTGCCCTTTTTCCGTTCAACGAGTTCCCAGTCGCCTGTTTTCCAGTGTTTTTCGTAGGCATAGATAATATCAGGTCCTTCAAATTCCAGCCAGACACGCTTTGCTTGCGGATGAATCTCATCGTCTATGGCGGCAACGGCGTGTTCATGATTCTCAGACCAGATAAGGCACTCTTGTTTGGGTTCCAGTGGATGTAAGTTTTCCAGTGCTTCTCTGCTCGTTAGCGTAAACAGATCCCTGTATTTCATTTTTTCTGCATCGTCCCTACAGTTCGTGGATTGTTGCCTCAAGCGTTTCGAGATCGACAACGGCAACCGTTGCCTTCCCCGTTGTCCAACCACCAGTTTCACCCGGATTGAGCAGGAGTGATTCTCCCTTCTGGATGTCTATCTGGTGGGTGTGTCCGTAGACGACGACATCGTAATCGCCACTTTTGGCAATAGGGATGGCGAGTTCGGGGTAGTGCATCACGGCGATGTTTCTGTCGCCAAGCGATACACGCGCAAGGTTGGGATGCACTTCACCGATTGCCTCAAACCGTTTTGCAACGACGACGCGTTCGCCATCATTGTTTCCAAAAACGCCGACAACGCGGCAGTTAAGATCGGCTAACGGGTCGATAGCAAATGGAGCGATGAAATCGCCTGCGTGAACGACGAGATCTACGCCAATTTCATTGAAGAGTGCGACAGCACGTTCGACGTTCGGGATGTTGTCGTGACTATCGGACATGACACCAATTTTCATTTTTTTTACCTTCCTTGCGGTTAAATAACGTGTGCTTGAATTAGCGAGTACGTTCTTAAACCCGCGTTCCACTTCGTTACGCGCTAATGTTTTTTGAATCTTAATCGTGTAGATTCCCAAATCCAGTACCGACTTAACCAAAAACCTGCGCGTAAGCGTAGCGGAGCGCAGAGCGAAAACTCAATAATTTAAAAATTTGTTTAGGCGGCTACCGAGACAGGCACCCTGTGGATAATATTACCGAGGTAGCCTTTCGGATTCCACGGTTGGCTGAAAGGCTGCGCGGCACCCGTTTTGTCGGACGCTCGCGCCCATATTTCATAATAACCTCTATTGGCAAAGGTGAGTTCGGTTTCCCAATGATACCACGCGTATCTGTTCGATGGTTGAATCAACTGGGTCTCCTGCCATTGAAGACCGAAATCTGTAGAGATAAGGACCTTATCAATCCGGTTTTCGCCTGCCCACGCATGACCTCTCGCTTTTACAGGGGTTTCCGCCGCAAATTCCAGATGTGGTTCGGGGCGGGTTATGAGCGACTTAACTCGCCACGCAGTCGCGATACGCATATCCTCGACTGGAGGGTTATCCCCCGGTGCTATTGGGTAAGCCGGAATACGATAGGAATACCCACTCATTTTTTCGGAGTCGTGAACCTTATCACGCACCCAGATACGGTTGAGCCATTTTTGCATTGCACTGCCGATCCATCCGGGAACAATCAATCTCGCGGGGAATCCGTGGGCTGCTGGCAATACTTCTCCATTCATCTTAAGAGCGATGAGCGTGTGTTCATCCATCGCTTTCTTGATCGGAATCCCTCGTGAAAAGGGTTCGCTTCCGTCATTGGGTATATCTTCCCCATAGTTTCCAGTATAGACAGCACCCGGCTTCAAACCTGCGGCTTGCAGGATATCGCGCAAGCGGACACCCGTCCATTCACTACAGGCGACTGCGCCGCGCTGCCATGGGGTCCCGCTGACCTGCGGTGAGAACAAACTCCTTCCGTTACCTGCACATTCCAACACCACTTCCATGGTGACCTGCGGAAAACGCGCAAGGTCCTCCATGGACAGTGCCAGTTCCTTATGAACTTCGCCATCTATGACTAATTTCCACCCATGGAGATCCTGTCTTACTGCTCGCTCTGGAATGCCATTGTTGTTACGGACGAAATGTCGCGCTGTCGGGGTAACGTCGTCGTTGAGGAGGTGCGGAGCGAACTCACCGTTAAAAGGATTCTGCGAATGAACGAGCATGCCCGGCTTCGGAAGTCCCGCCGCTTGCGCTTCCACCAAGACAATAGGTGTTAGTCCTCTGTCCAACAAACCCCGGTCAACAGCTTCACATCCTGCTCCAAACATCCCTAAACTTGCGAGCAGTGCCCCCTTGCCGATTTTGGCAAGAAAGTCTCGTCTTGTTGCGTTAGGGACGGCTTCAAGCTTATCTATGAAATTGAGTTTATGCTCTGCTCTTTGCATGATTTGGAGATCTATTTTCTAAAAGAAATTTTTAGCTTACACTGACATCCAAAGCAGAGATTCTACTTTTCAAAAAATGCAAAAAAAGAGACTACAGAAAGCC
>JAPOOP010000437.1 GCA_026713385.1 Candidatus Poribacteria bacterium
ATTGAAGCAGACGCAGATGGCAACTACACAGTCGGTGGAATCGTTGATGAAACAGTTCCGACACCGATAGCAACTTATACCACTGAACCGACTGCCGATCCGAGCACGTATGCCTCGGTTAAGATAGTTCAAGTAGATGCCGACGGCAACGAAACTATGATTGATGGCGAAGTCGGAATGTTGGACATTACAACCGATGTCGGGGTGCTTGAAAATGGACCTCACATGCTCCACGCTCTCGCAGTTGACGAATTCGGTAATGTGCAAACCGATGAATCGCCGCAAACCACGGTGCATGTGCTAAACTTCCGAGTCGCTGATGTCACAAGGCTGACAGTTACAGCCGTTGACGGTGTGGATGTTCCAAGAACGCCAACGGAACCGATTCCGCTTCGGAGTTCGCTGACTGTAGGCTTTGATGTCGACAACGGTTCATTAGACGCTGAAGAACTGAGCGGTTCTGTTGATGGCAGTGAAGTGCCAAGCGAAAGTGAAGAGAATCCTGAAAATACCTTCTCACTCAAGGTAGATGTTTCAGCGTTATCCGACGGTATGTATACACCGAATGCAGTCGTTACCAAACGAAACGGTTCGGTGGGTCTCCCACTGAAATCAATCAACCTGGATAACACCGGTCCGATGGTCGAAATTCAAACACCTTCGGAAGACCATACAGTGGCGAGTTTGCCAACCGTTCACGCAACCTATAACGATGGTGACGGGAGTGGTACTGACAGCACTGGCAAGGAAGTCTTAGCGTGGGCAACCACGGAACTGCCTGTTGGTCCAACAGTCGGTATAGCACGTATCCACCCTGAAGCAGGGGATGTTGATGTCGCTGTCGATCAGGATGCCATTGAAACGGATAACGGCACGTTGGTCTACACCCGCACTGAGAAACTCGGTGGTGGCGCGTATCGGTTAACCGTGCAAGTTGCTGATGTCCTCGGAAACATCGGCGAAGCCTCACGCGAATTCGCTATCGAAGGCACTCCCGCAGACACAACGCCGCCGGTTATCACTGAAGTGGCTCCGTCTGGAACCATCAAGGGTGAAAGTTGGGTAACACTCTCAGCTGTTGTTAACGATGCAGAATCCAAGGTTATAAGTGTGAAGTTCGGTATAAACGACAAACCGTTCCGCTCCATCGCACCCGCCCAGATCGCTGAAGGGCGAATTCAGACTGCTGATAGTTTCACAGCGGGAACGCACACCGTCAAACTCATCGCAGTCAGCGAAGGTGGCACAAGAGAACACTCATGGACCTTCACACTGGTCGTTGATAACGTCGCTCCTACGATCACCTCGATTACACCAACCGGAACTATCCGTGCTGGACTCCCGGTAATCTCCGCGAGTGCCAACGATGAATCAGGCGTTGACGAAATAGATATCGTCCTGATGGATAGCGATGGCAAAGAGGTGAAAGGTGACACCGAAGATGATGGCGAAGGCGATGTCGAGGGGATCACACGCTTAGATTTCATTCCTGAAGAGCCTCTTGATGAGGGGACTTACTCGATTGAAGTTCGCGCAACGGATACAATCGGCAACTCCGCCACAGCAAAGGGTGGTTTCACAATCGACTTCGATACTGCCGCACCGGTTATCACGATGGCATCGCCACAGAATGAGGCTCGCCTGACTGAACGTCGACCGCAGATTTCGATAAGCTACGCTGATGCTGAATCCGGTGTAGATGTTGATTCTATCCGATTCGTTCTTGATGACAAGTTGATTAACCTCAAACCGAATCAGAAGTCGGGATCACAGGTGGTGTACACCCCAGATATCGATCTCGCTTTCGGACAACATACGGTTAAACTTGAAGTATCTGACATGGCGCATAAAGAGGGTAACGTTTCTGAAAAGAGTAGCGGTGCTCGTGAAGCGAACATGGCGGTTCATGAGTTTACGTTCTTTGTTGAAAGTGAGGAAGGCCCAGTATTGGCATCGCGTCCGATTAACGCCCCTAACCCGTTCAAGGATAATACTCGTATTTCCTTTACACTGACTCGACAATCCACAGTGAGCATTATCATTTACGATATGACGCTCCGTCCAGTTCGAGTCCTTGTAGATAACGAGGTTTGGGATGCAGGCGAGTACGTTGGCAAAGGTGCTATCGGTTGGGACGGAACGACCACCGCTGGCGAAGATTTAGCTCGAGGCATTTACTTCTGTCAAATCATGGTGGCAGACGGTTTCGAGCCAGAGTATGCCATTCTCAAACTCGCACTGACGCGCTAAGTAAATGGCGGTCTGCATATCGGGAATTGGGCATCCGTCCAGTTCCCGATGTGGACACTGAAGGAGGATATAATGTTAATGACAAAGCACAGTTTTAGACGGGCTTGCAAGCTACGCCCTCAGGCTAAATGGGCTTCCAAACAGGGCCCGAAATTGCTATGCGGTTTAATACCACTTTTCTTTCTTATCCTAGCGGTGTCACCGGTCAGCTTTGCCGGAGTGGATGCCATGCCACACCTACGGCTTGGTGCTGGTGCACGCTCGATTGGTATGGGTGGTGCCTTCACAGCAATCGCCGATGATGCCACCGCAACCGTTTGGAACCCAGCAGGACTCGGCTCCGCGGCGGATTTAAGTCTCAATTTTTCTACACAGCAACTTGATCTGGATAGAAGCCATAACTTCATCGCATTGACGAAAGCACTCGGCTCAGCCGGATCTATCGGACTTGCTGTTACAAATGCAGGCGTAAGTGGTATCCAACAATATGATGCCAATGAACGCTACGGTGGCACGTTCAACTATAGTGCGAACGCCTATTCCCTCTCCTACGGTATTGGTTTCGGAAACTTCGGTATCGGTTTAACAGGTCGCATGCTGGCGGATAACTTTGGCGCAGAGGGAGTTGAAAGCCAGAGCGGCTTTGGTGGCGTAGATATCGGGCTGATGGGACATGCCCTGCACATAGATGTCGGCGAAGAAAATGTCCCGACTTTCCATTACGGACTCGCCGCGAAATACTTGGGGGCAGCCCTTGGTGATGACACCGTGCCGATGGTGATTAGTGTCGGGGCAGCCTATAATCTCTATATGGGCAACGTTGTCACATTCGCAGCTGATATCGAGCAAGAGATGGTCAATCTTGATGAGAGCGCGGTGAGCCTAAGGCTCGGTGCTGAATACACCATTGTCACTTACAAATCCACCGCACTTGCTATCCGAGGTGGAGTCAGAGCATCACGTGACACCCAGAACCTCTTTGGAGGATTTGGCGTGAACATCGGTGGCTTGCAGATTGACTATGCCATTCAAGATGGCATGGCAAGTGAAATTAACGGCGTTGGATCGACTCACTTTGCGTCCCTCTCTTATAGATTTTAAAGGAGATAACTGATGAAAATGATAAGAGGCACACTGAAGTTGGCACTGGTTTTGTACATTTGCGCAGCACTCAGTGGCGTTTACGTGTTATCCGCATCTGCGAAAATTACACCGCACAGCGGGGACGACGACACTATGCTCGTCACCATTGTAAAAGGCGATACTCTCTGGGATCTTTGCCAAAAGCATCTCAAGGATCCACTCCGGTGGCGCGAATTGAGCAAGTATAACGACTTCACCAATCCACACCTCATCTATCCTGGCGAAGAATTACGTATTCCCGTTGCTATGGCAAAAGAGGTCGTCAATGTAGCTGAAGAAGAACTTGCTGCTCAGCAGGCAGAGCTTGAAAAGCTGAAGGCAGAATTAGCCGAATCCGAAGCAACACGGGATAAGCTCGAAGCAGAAATTAGCGGACTCAACAACAGTATGGACGAACTCAAGGCGCAGATCGAAGCTCTTGAGGCAAGCCTAAAATCACAAGAAAAGTTAATGGCTGCTGTGAGTCAATCTGGTGACGTAATCTCTTCCAGTATCAAAGAAGCCCTTGCAGCGAACAAAAAGGCTATCATTGATCAGATTACCAACCTTGACATGCATCTTAAAGAAGCAGCTAAAATGCTTGAAGCACAAAAAATGCAAGCGAAAGCAACACACGAACTCGTTGAATCAATCGAAGAGAACGTGAAAATGCTTTTGGCGAGCGTTGAAGCCAACCAAAAGGCGATCAACGAAGTCAAGATGATACTTGAGGATGCCAAAGGTGTCCACGAGGAACTCTCCTCATCCAAGCGCGCTTTGGTGTTTCTGACGACTGTGGCAGCAGGCGTCGGCTTGTTTGCTATCAACGCCATTGGTGGACGTAGCGGCGAATAAGCGAAACCCATCACCTTTTAGGCAGGGAAGGTGTTCAAGCACCTCCCTGCCTTTTTTATAGAATTCGCTACTGATTAAAGGTCCTGGGTATATGTCATCAAATATCGCTAAATATCCTCAGCCACCCTTCACTCAGGCAATCGAACTTTATGGGGATAGGGCGGGAAGTAAGGGAAAATTTAGATTCGCTGGTCTCGCATGGATACAGGACACCAAAGTCATTCTTGTACAAGGCGATGCCCGAAGCCTGAACGGTGCTGCGGAGTGGCGATGTTTTTTACGTCTAACGACACTGGCACGTCGCCTAAAGAAGCCTGTTGTTTTGTGGAATCTGCCCGTTGTACACATCGCTACAGTCCAACGTCGAACCTCGTTAGATTGTGCACAGGCGATTCAGAACGCTGAATTAGAACTGCTAAAATTGCCATATCCTATCATCACGGTTTTCGACGAAGCTTATGACAGCACTTACGCGTATCCGGAACTTATATGGAACGACGGGGTTGTACTCGTGGCACCACCGGATGCCCAATTTTCTGATCACGAAAAAGTGAAAATCGCACCGCGTCCAACGGACATTGCATCCGCAATTTTGGAACTCCTCTGTCAAGCGGAAGCGATTCCTGCCACAGAATTGATCCAAAGTCGGCAAGAGTCGTTACGATTCACGATGAAAAGCAGAATGGAGTTCTCTTCAAACTCGTCCCACAGTGAGGAGGAACCGCATGTTTGAAGAGAAATTAAAACCCCGGCTTGAAATTATCCTGTCTGTCGTGGCAAATAAGATGGTTGCAATCGGTATTACGGCGAATATGGTGACATTCTTTGGATTCGTCGTGAACCTCATAGCGACCTTTTACTTTGCAACAGGTCGTCTCGTCACCGGTGGGGTCTTGATTCTGTTTGGAGGAAGTTTTGATATGATAGACGGGGCTGTGGCGCGCGCACAGAGAGACCCACGCGCATCGGGCGCACTCTTGGACTCCGTCATTGATCGATACTCGGAGGGGTTTCTTTTTCTTGGAGCCCTCATCTACTTTTACAGTTTGGAAAGTCTACTCGGGATAGTTCTCGCGTTCAGCGCATGGTTCGGTTCAATACTCGTAAGTTATGTAAGGGCAAGAGCTGAAGGACTTCAGGTAACCTGCAAGGTAGGACTCATGCAACGGCCGGAACGCATTATCTTACTTGGTGCTGGAACTCTGCTACAAGGCGCACTCTTGCATAAGCTTCCTGCTCTTCAAAGTACAGGAATGATTCTTCTCTGCACGCTCGGTATACTCGCAATCACCTCACACATTACCGCTATCCATCGTCTCATCTTTTCGTATCAAGAATTGAGTCGCTAACCTCCACTCACGCTTAGCCAAACCAGACGGATGGCAAAAGCCAGAACAGCGACGATCAGCACCACTTTAATCCATTTATCGCCTTTTTCGACTGCCCAATGGCTTCCAAGCCAGGCACCACACGCGTTACCAATTGCCAGTGTTGGTCCTAAATACCAGTTGACTTTGTCTTTGATGATAAAAATACCGAGCGCGACCACGGTATAAAAGAAAATAACAAAAACTTTAATGGCATTCGTCCGAACTAAGTCTATACCGCTAAGAAGACGCAAAGCAGTTATAACAAGCAAACCTACACCGGCTTGGATGAACCCACCGTAAATTCCGATAAAAAAGAAAACAACCATTGCGATGATTTTGGAACGCGTGTCTCTGCTCTCAATCCTGTCCTTCAACCGCTCCGTCGGGTTGATCAGTGTTAAAACCAGCATAGTGATCATCACAACAGCAAGAATTAGGTTGAATACCGCGTCCTTGATATCAACGGCGATTAAAGCACCTATCACAGCGCCGATAACCGCTGGTGCGGCGAGTAGGATGCTGTAGCCAAAATCAGAGACCCCTTTACGGCGAAATCCCATGATGGCACTGAGGTTTTGAAAGAAAATAGCTACCCTGTTGGTACCGTTTGCTACTGCGGTGGGGAGTCCAAGGAAGATAAGCACAGGTAGGGCAATCAGCGAGCCACCGAAAGCTACTGTATTTAAGAAACCCGCGGCAATACCTGTACCAAAAAGCAGGAGAACATGCAAAAAGTTAAATTCCACTTTACTCCTCTGTTATTTCGACTTTTTTGATGAATTCGATAGTCTCTGGCGATATTTCGCAAAACCGATTAGAATAAGAGCAACAATGTTACCAAAAACAATGGCACTTCCGAACCCCATAATTACCAAAAAACTGCCAATCCGAAGAATTCCATCTCCAAACGGGCAGTGACAGCCTAAAATAAAAATAGCCACAGCAGAAATCAGCGTGCCAAGTATGAACCCTATTCCCGCAGCAGCACCAGCAACATTCTGAAGTTTTCTCAACATCGGCAGTTGAACTTCAAACATCTGTGTCCTTCCATTTCGTTATCGGTTAAGAGGGTTTCTGGCGAAGTTACACCCTCTTTTAACTTATAGCCGAAAAAGGTTGCGTAGCAGGCCTATTCTTACTACGAAGCAAACCGACAACCATCTCGTTAGGTCAGCCCTAAATACTTATCTCTGCCTTGTACAAGTGCCTCTATCTTTCGATCTACCACAGAGCGTTGGAGCATCCAAAAACCACAGTCCGGATGCACCCAGCCAATCCGTCCAGCCCCCAGCATTTTTTCTGCTGTTTCGATACTCGTTGCTACATCGTCAGGTGTTTCAACAGGATTGACTTTTACATCAATCACTCCAATACCGAGGACAATATCTGATGCGACTTCCCTGAGTGCCTCAAGGTCTGCATCTGGGCGGTGTTTCAGTTCCAAAACCAAGTGGTCGCAATGGAGCGTATTCAAGAAGTCCACCAGAGTTCCCCAGTTCCCTCTTTGAATCACCTGACCGCCGTAGTTGCCAAAGCAGAAATGGACGGCTTTTTCTCCACCAAATGCATCAAGGACAATATTAATCGCTTCAGCAGCCCGAGGTCCATCTTGTGGATTCCCCGGTATATTCGCTTCGTCAATTTGAAGACATGCACAATCCAGTTCTCGGACCTGTGTCGCTAATACTTCCGCCAAAGCGGTCAGCAGGGTATCAAAGTCGCCGTAATATTTATCCAACAGCGTCCGGGCAAGCATGTAAGGACTGGTTATCGTAAATTTAATATCCTTTCCAGATACACCCACTGCGCGCTCGCAATCAGAAACGAGATTTAACGTGCCTTCTCCCAAGGCACTCTCAACAACCCCTGCCGGTTTCGCACGGAACGCCATCGTCTGCATCTGCCGAAAATCATGCCATTCCTGCCTCCCCACTTCTGCTCTCACCCCAGAAAGCGGGCGAATAAAATAATCAATCATTCCATTGGTATCTGGGTGGTTGGCATCAAAGCGGTAGAGTTCGCCATCTGTCGGTAGGTCAATTCCGCGTTGCCGTTGGGTATCTACCACAACCCGTGTCGCATCAAGCAGGGTCTGCTCTGTTGGCATTGATAGAAGCCATGCCGGTACAGGATAAGAACCCACAGTTGTCGTTAAAATTTCTGGTTTTTTTATTGTATTCTTCACAGATTTAATCTTGGACTAACGCAAAGGACTCAAGTTCAAAGACCGTATCAACAGTCACATCACCCCGAGTCTGTGATTGTGTAAATTTGATAATCCCGACATTCGGTGCAACCCATTTTTTTACGACAGTGATGTCAAGTGGAACATTCTGATTTTCAATGTCAAATCCCCACCGAAAGGATTCCTGAACTTGGAAGACATGTTCAAAAGTTCCTGCTGGCACGGTCACGATTTCTTCTGAAATCACCTCGAATTCGTCGAGGCCACCGCCGATTGGAAAGAGTTCAGGGACTAATTGTGCCTGAAAGTTAACCTCCCACCTCTCACCCGGAATGAGTGGGAATTGATATAGTGGAAGATACGGCACAAACAGAATCGTATCACCTGTGCCGGATGTGGTATTCTGCGCGTGCTGTACAATCGCTGATACCTCACCCTTTTCATCAAGACTTGTTCCGAGGTAAGAGTAGTTTACAACGTTCTCTAAACCTTCAGCTTTACTCGATTTCTGGAGGACAAAACTCTCAATGGCTTCCCCACTTGTGCGTTGAATCTGGATGGTATCCACAATTTCAAAAGTAATCTCAGCACCGCTTGCGTCTCGGTAATTCCAAACATTCCCCACAGCCAACGGATAATAGTCTCCAGGACGGATCCGCCATACTTGAATATCAAGTGTACTTCTCGTAGTGTTTTCCCCATCGCTTACCATAATTTCAATCTGGTATTTCCGTTCAATATCCGGCGCACGCCAGAGCGCACCAGAGGCGTTCTCCGTTAACTCACCACCCGTAACCGTCCACGTATATGATAGGGAGTGACCTTCAATATCGCCAGTTTCCAGACGAATAGGCACCTCTGCCCCTGGCGGAACTATATTTGATTCTGCTTCAAACACCAGAATGTGCGGTGCAACGTTTATGCTGCTGGTTTCATCACCACCGCAACCTACCGCAACACCAATAAGCAAGAACCAAAAGATTTTCCAGACATCCGTTAATTTTTTCATGGGCTGAAAGATTCTCCGCGTAAGACTTCTCGAGATTGGGTCTCACCGTTTCCAGTTACATTGTAAGCGAACGTGTTCATCAACCGGTCTTTCGTCGAATTGTTGGGGGCAGATCCATGGATAATCAGGGCATTAAAAAAGACGCCGTCCCCCGGTTCCATCTCGACAGCAACAGCGTCTTCCCGTTCTTGGTAGTGACCGGGTAGAAACACTCCAAAGGTCTGATGTTTCCGTTCATGCTCTTGTAAACCCCAATTGTGGCTGCCAGGTACAAACTGAATGCATCCATTCTCAAGGTTTGCCTCGTTGATAGCCAATTGACAATTAATCATAACCGGCTTGTTGTTATCATTTTTCCAATAGGCGTAGTCCTGATGCCACGGAATAGCTGTCCCATCACCACCCGCTTTTGGAAGCAATTTGCTGTGATAGAGCGATATGTTTTCGCCCATCATCACTTCCAATATATCCAGCACTTCGTCGGAACGAAGCAGACGGTTCAGCGTCTGGCTCACCAACTCGCTGTGCATCAACTGTTTGATACGCGGCGGATGGTCCTCCGAATCATAGACTTCCCAAGAGATTCCGATACCATCAGCAGGTTGTGCTGCCATACGATTGTGTATATCTTCAATCTCCTCCTGAATTCGCGCAATGTCTTCTGCAGAGACAAGTGCCTTTTTCAGGAAATATCCATTGTCCACGTAAAACTGTTGTTCTTTGCTCGTAAGTCCCATACGGTTTCTCCTTAGTTCCATTTAGCACACCATAACCTCAGGTTTTGGCTCACCAAACTAAATGGTACCGATTTCGCCTCCTAAATAAAGTATGCTATTAAAGTATACACCAAGCGTTCGGAAAAATCAAACGGTTTTCATCTGTCTGTCTGGTTAAACACGCTCCAATAAAAAAAGGTTTACTTCTGTTGTAAATCTTGTTAAAATATTAAGAGTTGAATTTTACGCGTAACCATTTTGAAGACACGACTACGCTTTCAAGGTAAATTGTTGCGCGCCCCATAAGTTCTAATGCAGATCATCAATGGAGTTGAAACTGATATGGACTATACACTCGAAAATTGCCAAAAACTTGTAGACGACTGGATTCACACCTTTGGGGTTCGCTATTTTTCAGAGTTAACCAATACCACCATTCTTATGGAAGAAGTCGGCGAATTAGCACGGATTATGGCACGCCAGTATGGGGAACAGAGCTTCAAGGAAAATGAGAAAGACTTGGACCTTGGTGAAGAAATGGCTGATATCCTTTTCGTACTTATCTGTCTCGCGAATCAAACAGGCATCGAACTTGAGGACGCATTCAAAAAATCAATGGAAAAAAAGACACGCCGAGATAAAAAACGTCACACCGAAAACCCGAAACTTATGAGAAACCGAGGATCAGACGCTTAACTGCCAAAGGAGATGGGCAATGATGCTCCGTAAAGGTCACGTATTTTTAGTCTTAATCCTACTTTTTATTATCAGTGGATGTGCAATTTTTCCGAAAAGCCCGTCTGTTCCGTTGATAGTTGATCCACTCGTTGAGCGGAATCGCGAGTGGCGTGAGCAGGTTGAAATTGGCAATAGCGAACTACAACGCGAAAACTTGCGAGCCGCGCTTACCGCTTACGAAGCCGCTGTTGCAATTCGTCCAGACGCGAGCGAAGTACAACGCAAAATCGCGGAGATATATTTCCAACTGGAAGAGTATGAAAACGCTCGGGACGCATTTGTAGCATTTTTAGCACTGGAACCGAATAATATCGCAGCACTAAACTATACTGGATACATCTCTGAAAAATTGCATGACTATAGAGCCGCAGCCGAATACTATGAACGAGTCCTCGACATTTCAGTGGATAACCTCTACGCCTTGAATCATCTCGGTTTAGCCTACAAGCAGCTGCAACGTTTCGACGAAGCAATTGAGGTGCTCCACACAGCATTGTCTTTTGATCCGAGATGTGAACGTCCCGAAAGCGAAAACTTGCACAACTACTTGGGATTAATTTACTTAGAGCGCGGTGAAATCGGCGAGGCTATCGCAGAGCTACGAGAATCGACTCGGCTGTTCCCAAGCGATATTTGGGCAAGGGAACAACTCGCTGCACTTTTTGAAAATCAGCAGCGTTACTTTGAAGCGCAGCTCCAATACCAGCAGATTTTGGAAATCGATCCAGACAATCTTCTTGCCTTAACACGACTTCAAGCATTCGCTCAGCAAAACTTCGGTCCCACAGAAGTTGCCGAGGTACCACCTGTCATGCTTCTCAATCCGGATGTTGAGCACATCATCGCGAACGCCCCGGACGCAAGCGATTACCCTGATGCTGATACCTTAGTTCTCTTTAATCATTTCAGCCATAATATCCTACCCACAGGGCAGTCGCGCTATACAACGCATCAAGTCGTTAAAATCCTCACCGAAAGGGGTATCCAAAAATACGGGGATATTGCCATTCCTTACCAGCCCACCGCGCAAAACATCGCTGTTAATATAGCAAGGACAATTGCAGCGGATGGAACAGTGCTGTATCCTCCCGATGAGGCGTTTAACGATGCAACACCACCTGGACTATTGTCCCAGAACCTCTATTCCGACGCAATGTGGAAGGTCATTTCCATGGTCGGTCTCGCACCGGGAGTCTGCCTTGAGTATCAGGTAACACTTGAAGATAAAGTCCCTGGAGGCGAAACATGGATTACCGGCGGATACAATTTTCAAGCAACAGAGACTACGCTTGAGACGAGTTACGCCCTTCAAATACCCAGGACGTGGCATCTTCGATGGAAAATTGCTAACGATACCTCAAACGCAATAGCGCAAGAACCTGAGGTGTCCTACACTGAAAACGATACCGTTGTATATATTTGGAGATGCGCTGAAACACCCGCACTGATAATAGAGGAAGGCATGCCACATATTAATGACATCGCCCCACGCTTGCGTTATTCTTCAATTGCCGATTGGAATGATGTCTACACGTGGTATAAAGAACTCGCGAAGGGAAGGTATACACCGAATGCTAAGATTGAGGAGAAAGTCCAGCAGTTAACCCAAAATCTGACGACAGAAGAGGCAAAGATACGCGCTATTTACCATTTTGTCGCCGCAAATATCCGTTACGTTGGTATTGAACTTGGGCAGAGTGCGTATCAACCCTCATCTGCTGCTGAAGTCTTTCAAATGCAATACGGCGACTGCAAGGATAAAACAACACTCCTGATTTCAATGTTGGATCTGATTGGGATCAAGGCTTACCCTGTTTTGATGAGTGTCGCACCGTACGAGCGAGTTGATACAACACTCCCGGCACTTAGCCAATTTAATCACATGGTCGCTGCAATCCCCATCGGAGCAAATGCCTATATTTGGTTAGATCCTACCTCGGCAACTTGTAGCTACGCGGATCTACCTTATAACGCGCAAGGACGCACAGGATTTCTCATTTCCGACACGCACGGTGAATTTGTGGAAATACCTGTTTTCCCATCCGAATCCAATAGGCTTGTGAGCACGACAGATATGACCCTAAATAACCAAGGCACTGTAGAAGGGACACTCCACATTCAGACAAGCGGTCAATACGATCTAAATACCCGGTGGGCATATCAACAGATACAACCTCGTGCGGTAAAAGCCACTTTGGCAACTGAACTCAGTCAACAGTTTCCCGGTATCCAGATAGTATGGCACGAAATGTCGGACCTCAATGAACTCAACGTGCCAGTGGAAATTAGGCTCGGTTTTCGCCTTGAGAATTACGCAACATCTTTAAGCAACAACATGTTACTGCCTTTACCGATCGATGAGTTTGGGGAATATGCTGAAGCCTTCGCTAACGACCAACGCGTCTATTCATTGGACTTTGGTTATCCAACGCAAGTTGAGAAGACGATTCGTATCCAGATTCCAGATGGATGGAGTGCCGCTCTACCGGAAGACAGTCATCATACCATTGAGAGTGCAGAATTTACTCGGCAGTATAGGCAGGTTGAAAATGTCATCACCTACCGACTGATGTTTACTCTTAAAGATAAAATACTACCAGCAGCGGCATATCCAGCGGCAAAATTGCTTTTTACCTCGCTCGCGAGTGAAGATGGAAGTCATTTGTTGCTAAATATGGATAGTTATAGTCGTATGTCAAGCCGATGACAATTCTCTAATCTTCAGCGTTCTGGGTCTTTCTTATTAACCCTTGACGTATTTCCAGCCATCAACCAAGACGGGCAGTCCACGGATTAGGCACATGGCGACAACCACCGTAGATAGAATCACGCCTGCCAATTCCAATCCGATAACTAATTCCGGGAAGGCACCTGAGTTTTTGAAGGCAATGACACCGCCAAGATAAAGAAAGGCGAGAGTTTTTGTGATACCGTAGACACTGCGGCTCACTCGTGAACTGGTAAGCGCACGGCTCCATTTGGAAGACATCATCGTGTTTTCACCAAAGGCGGTTTTGCCTTGCGCAAAGGCGGCACTCCGCAAGCCATCTGTGAAAAAACCGCGGGCAATCACGATAACTGGAATCCAGAACGGAATCAATCCAACAACAGCGAAGTATACCCAGAAGATACATTCGACAATCCGATCGCCAACGATGTCGAATAACGCACCAAAAGCAGAAGTCTGGTTCAGGCGTCGAGCAACATAACCGTCAACGGCATCAAGGAATAGGATTAAACCTATGAGTCCCACGAGCAGAATGTCTAAATAGACATGAAGTCCAAAAAGGGAGATCACGACAAAAACCAGAATCAGACGGAAGAGTGTAATCAAATTTGCAATCATTTTTTACCTCCGGAAATCTGTGAGACCTTTATTCGTTCTACAACGCCCCATTTAATAAAGCCTTCAGGCTTTTGTAGTTGCTGTATATTTTCAGGTTAGGTGTCTTTTTCAAATGGATCTCTTTTAATTTATAGTAACATACCGTATCACTGAAAACAATACCAATTTTGAAAACAATTGATTTCCTAAAACTAATGACTCTGTGAAAACGAAAAGGATAGTTATTCTGTCAATAACCCCCGAATAAATTCGGGGGACCTGTGCGAAGCGTATACCAAACGTTCACTCCACAAGTTAAACTATTTTCTACAGTAAAATATCGCTTTATCTGGGCGTGGTCGCCTAACAATGTATCGGATACTCCCCTCGTCTGATACCGCTTGGATATGCGATCTGGAAGGGGCAATACAAACTCCGTAGGAGACTTACAAACTATGTTTGTTCCAGTTGTAGACAAGCACCAAAAGCCACTGATGCCCACAAAACCTTCGCGGGCAAGGAAGTGGATACGTGATAAGAAGGCAACTCCTTTTTGGAAGAATGGTGTGTTTTGTGTGCGTCTCAATGTTGATCCTTCTGATAGATATTTTCAAGAGATTGCTGTAGGTGTGGATCCGGGTAGTAAGAAAGAAGGCTTTACCGTCAAATCCGAATCGCACACTTACTTGAATGTGCAGGCAGATGCCCATAACAAGGTAGGTAAGAAGTTGGAAAAACGTAGTGAGATGCGTAGAACGAGACGCTCCCGGAAGTGTCCGAACCGCAAGAATAGAACCAACCGTCTTGCGAACAAAGCCCGCATCCCGGCAGGCACGCGTGTGAGATGGGATTGGAAGTTAAGAGTTCTTGACTGGCTTTCTAAACTCTATCCACTCACACACATCTGCGTTGAAGATATTAAGGCACGGACGATACAACGTGCAAAGAAGTGGAATCAATCGTTTAGTCCTTTGGAAGTCGGTAAACAGTGGTTCTATAGCGAAATCCAAAAGCGTTGGGAACTCTACACTTTACAGGGGTGGG
>JAPOOP010000326.1 GCA_026713385.1 Candidatus Poribacteria bacterium
GAATACCCGGAGTCGTCTAAGCCAGGAGTGGTCGCATGATCCCATTCAACAAATTCAAACCGTTCTACCTTTGCGGCAAGGTGACAAGTTACGTAATTTCCGTAGTGTCCCCCGTAATGATGTGGGGCTGTGCCGACGTTCGCGGCATCCAACTCGGGACCGAGTTCAAGCCAGCGCGAGAATCCGGGGGAGAAAATATCGTATTGAACAATATCGATGAGTCCATCTTTTGCCCAGTCCACCAAATTCGGTGAAGCCCCGCCTTCGCCATCAGCAATGCGGGTTTCTAAACCTTCAGCATTCAGCCATTCTTTTAGCAGGCTATAAACACGAGCATCCTCGTGGAACGCCTCTTCCATCCAATAGACGTTTGCAGCAGCAGCACCGCCCAAAACCTGTTTGGTAAGATTGAGGTTATAGCCGTTGTTGGCATCTATCAAAATCGATGCGGTAGGTCCCACTGCCTCTCGGACTGCACGAATAACGTCAATATCTCGTTGGGTTCCCTTGTCGAGTGGCATGTGCATCGCGCCGCGCCCTACTTTGATTTTGTAAGCATTATGTCCGCGTGCCTTTCCCTCTAATGCCTCAGATGCAATGAGTGCCGCCGCTTCAGCATTGTCCTCAAGGTGCAAATCATCAATGTAAAGCGAAGTATCATAACACGGGGCGCGAAACGCTCCGTTTTCTCCCGAAAGCATTGCGTAAACCGGTTTTTCCGCCAACTTTCCTACGAGATCCCAGAGCGGGTACTCTAATATTCTGAATTCTTCAGCGACACCACTCTCTGTATCGAATGCATCGCTGAGCTGAAATCCGACAATTGCTTGTGCTTTTTCGCGAGAAATCGGTGAAAATCCGAAGCCGCTGGCACCATCTGTTGTTGTTATACGGGCAATGGCGGGACGGACGTGCAACCCGTGTTCGCCAAGCCTCGAATTGCAACCCGCTTTGCGAGGACGTTCGCCTGTCAAGCGTGCCCATTCAATCCGTTCAATTCTTACGTTTTCCACGCTTACCAACCTCCATAGGTGTAAATTCAGCAGGACTATTTCATTTAAATAAAAAGAGAGGCGCGATCCGCCTAATATAGGAAACTGCGCCTTAAAAATAATTGAATATCCTGCTGGAATAACTGCTATAATTGCGTTTCAAGCAGGGCGAGACTCGCCGGATCTAAATGATGATAATTCTCAATCTCGTAACGATTACCGTCGGCATCTTTAATAAGCACCCGTCCATTCTCAAGACTGACGACATCATATCGGGTACGCATGCCAAATGTTACAGGACCGCGGTTCGTTTCCACGACCCACTGTGTAACACCGAACTGACCATCCAGTTCGTGGATTTTGGTTATCTTCGGCATAAAATACCGTTTCTGCAACTCCGACACAAGGATTTCCGCTGACTCGCGAGGCAACTGTTTGATGTCCTGAATGATACCGATTTCCTCACCCTCGCTATCCAGCAGCGTGATATATTTGTTAGAATCGGTGAGCGGAAAGGATCGAACTGCTTCAACGTTTGCGTGACTTGTGCCGTCTGGTAGTTCAATTGTGAGCTCTTCAAATGAATTTCGCGCAATTTTGACGTTGGGGGCATCAAGAAATTGCACCTCATCGGTAATTGGGGTAGCTTCCTGCATTATGTAACTTCTCCTTCTCCTATATCAAGAAAGGGGTTTCTGGTGCGTGCTTTCAAGGCGCGCACCAGAACGATAGGGTTACCTATAAGGCACGAATCTTCGACAATTCTATCTGCTTTTCACACAAACCTGCATAGGTGCCCTCTTTGGCAAGAAGCTCCGCATGCGTACCGATTTCATCCACTTTTCCGTCTTTTAGTACAACCAGACGGTCAGCATACTTGAGAGTAGAGAGTCGGTGTGCGATAGCAAATACAGTCCGACCGCGGACAAGCCGTTCCAACGCTTCCTGAATATTCGACTCAGTCTCTGTGTCCACAGAAGATGTCGCTTCATCTAAGATGAGAATTTTCGGGTTTTTCAGAATCGCGCGGGCAATAGAAATTCGCTGTCGTTCACCGCCGGATACGCGAGCACCACGTTCCCCTACCATCGTGTCGTAACCATCAGAGAATTTGACGATGAACTCATGCGCATTTGCGGCTTTCGCTGCTGCGATAATTTCATGCCGAGAGGCACCGGGTTTTGAATAACCAATATTCTCAGCTATCGTCCCTTGGAACAGGAATGGATCTTGAAGTACTACACCAACCTGTTGCCGCAATGCCTTCAGTTTAATATCGCGGCTGTCATGCCCATCAATCTCTATTGAGCCTTCACTCGGATCGTAGAAACGGGTAATCAGGTTAATAACCGTGCTTTTCCCGGCACCGCTATGTCCGACCAGCCCAATCATCTCACCCGCTTCTGCCCGGAAACTGATACCGTTGATAGCATTCTTTTCTGTGTCGTAAGAAAAATAAACATCTTTGAATTCGACATCACCTTTAATGTCTCCAAGCGCGATCGCATCTTCTTTCTCAGCGACACTTGGGGGGGTATCCATGATTTCAAACACGCGTTCAGCAGAAGTTGCGGCTCGGATGAACCGTTCATTCATCTGACAGAGCGTATAGACGGGTCTGAAGAACCGTCCCATCAACGCCTGGAACATAAAAAGTTCGCCGAGCGTTAGGAACCCTTCAAAGATCTGCGAACCACCAACCAACCATATCAGAATGGAACCGGAGAAAACGATAAATTCCATGATCGGGCGGTACAGTGTCGACAACTTCGCGGCATTCATTTCGCCATCAAACACTTGATATGTCTTTTCGCTAAATCGATTTACCTCATAGCGTTCGCGAGCGAAGGCTTTGACGACCCGTACGCCCGGGATAGTACTTGCCAGTATAGTGCTAATATCGGCATGCCGTTTCCAGAGCACGGAAAACACCTTGCCCATCTTTTTTCCAAAGAAGATGGTGAAGAAAATAAGACAGGGCACCGGAATTAGCGTCCAAACCGCCAATTTCCAATTTGTGACAAACATAATGACGCAGATGTAAACAAGCGTCAATGAATCACCCATTAAATCTTGCAACGCGCTTGCGATGAACTCTCGGAGCCTCGCCACGTCGCTTGTGATTCTCGACATGAGGTTACCGGTGTCACGCTGATTGTAAAAGTCTAACGAAAGCGAATTGAGGTGTTCATAAGTTTCGTTCCGAAGCCGGCGCGTGACATTTTGGCCCACCCAAGCCATCATATACCCCCGCACAGCGGAAGCCCCCATGGTAAAGACATTGAAACTTACCATTAAGAGAACAATGGTAGTGAGGTGCCCCCAACTTCCAGCGATAGGAAGCGTCAGCCAGCCGGAGATGCTTTCGACGATTCCAGTGAGATGTCCCCACGTCGGTGGAGGGAGCGGTTCGCCGGTTTCAGTTAGCATGGCACCAGTTGCAGCTGCCCCTGCCGGAAGAAGGACGTTATCAACCATTTCCTTGCTCAAAATGGTTGGGTAGAGTGATACCAGCCGGATCACCATCATCAAGGCAAGAGCAGGTATCGAGACACGCCAGAAGGGAAACGAATACCTAATAAGCCGGAAGATGAGTTTCCGTTTTTCAACGCAATTAACACAAACGCCCGACCAGCGTGGCAGCGGTTTCCCACATGTTTCGCATTTGTTTTTATTTTTTCCCCAGCCTTGCGGACGGTGTTGTTTCTCATGTTCCACGTCCGGGTTCGCATCTTGAACCAACGTTTCCAATTCAGGGGTTGCCAATTCAAACTTTGGCGAGACCCGGCGTGAGTAGCGGGCAACTTCCGTGGCATCCTCGGATGTTCTGACCTTGAGGATATTGTTACCGTACATCTCAACGATCTCAACAGCCTCAATTGAGGTAAGTGGAATCTCACGAAGTTGAGGCTCCGGTGCACCGTTCTGATTAAAGGCGATGAGACGTCTATCAGTAGCAATTACCCAATCTTTTCCATAGTTGCCATCAAACCGCAAATCGGTTGAGACAGCGACTTTGATTTCTTCTCCGTTTGCGAGTAGCGCCTGTACCCGTTCTTCTAACGCTTCGGGCACTTCTTCCATTGATGTTAGCTCTTCGTCAGCCGGTTGCTCATAGGCGGAGTTTCCATTGAAATGTTTTTTTCGTAGAAAATCCCGCCGCACGTCAGATGACTTCGGCATTATCCCTCGCATAAATTAAAAACCCCCACAAATTAATTATATTAATTATAAAGACGTGGTTACCTGCCTATATTTAACGTAAAATATAGAAAAAGGGTTAAATTAAAATGCAAAAAATTGCCGAAAAGTGTGGATATACGTGAAATTAGCGGATTTTATCGCTTAGAATCTCAATTTATCGGTCAATTTACGGGTTCGGTGGAGATGTACAAATCAATACCTCCATAGACTCATCACCTGTATTTTCGATACCATGCTCACACCACGGTGGGAGATGAATGAATGTTCCTGCCTCAACGGGCA
>JAPOOP010000432.1 GCA_026713385.1 Candidatus Poribacteria bacterium
CAAGCAACCGAAGTCTCTTCACTCAACGGAGACGACGATCCGCTAATTTGATAATTTTCCCGTTCTCTTGCGCAACGTACATATAGCCGAGTCCGTCTAACACAATCCCTTCCTGTTCGTCACCGGGCAAAAGGTATTGCCTTAGAATCGTGCCTTCCCGTTTAAGTTCCACTAAAAGATTGGTTGTATCGCTGATCAATACCAGGTAATCGCCTTGGGCATCGTAAGCCAACCCTGAAATGTCAATAAAGTTCATTTTGTAAGCGCGGATGATCGTGCCATCTGCCATTTTCGCGGTTGTGGAGCGGAGTGGCACAACGACTTCGCATACGACCGATGGCTCATCCTTGGCTTTGAGACTGAAGGATTGGTTACCGACCCAAAAAGTACCGCCCTCCGGGTGTGAGGCATCTGGGACGAAAGCGATCGCTTCAATTCCCATGCCTCCTTTCCTCAGAAGTTGTTCACCTTTAAAATCTCTGCTGATCCTGAATTGTCTTTGAATAGCAAGATTTTCTGGTTCCAGTTCCAAGATCACTTCGTCGTCTTCTACAGCAGCGTACAGTAATCCCGTACTCGGATCCACAGTAATTCCTTCGATGTCGCGCTCGTTTAATCCTTTTGATTGGATGAGTCTGCCTTCCAGGCTTACCTCATGGACACTGCCTGAATCATCAGCAAGAAAGAGACTCCGCCGAGTGGGATGATAGGTGATCCCAGACGGTTCCGCTATTTGTGCTTTCGTTATATTCCCAATCCAATTGTACGGAAGAGCGGTTGGACGTGACCCTGACGTGTCTTTGATTGCCGATTGCTCCACTCGGACCAGAAAATAGACTAACGCGATACTGATAATTGTGATCGAAAAAATCAGAACGGCTCTTTTGTAAGACATCTCTTTTCCTCCATCTTACATTCTCGAAGAGTTCTCTCCAAGCTCTTGTCTATACTTTATCATATTCTCTTTAGAGAATCAAGAAAAATGAGTGGACTTGTTGAACGTTAATTTTACTATAGATTGCGTTCGGCAAGAATATTAACACATCTTGACATCCAGCAGAATTTTCGTTATAATGTTGAGAAGGATTGCATCGGTATTCAGGTGACCGATTGAACATACAGAGAAGTTTTCAATTGGGCATTGAAATAACCAGCAGAAAGATCTTGATGTTTTCCCTTGACAAACTGTTTCTGCTAATGATATTTTAATTAAACTTGCAATTTCGTTTGTAAGTTACGCCTGAAAACAAGGAGCGCGCTATGACCAACATGCCGAGGCTCGTCCTTGAAGTCTTTGAACATGTCAATTTTCAAGGACGCAAGGTCACACTGGTTGATTCTGTCCCGAACACCGGAGAGATTGGGGCACAAGATATTATTTCTTCGATAAAAATCTACAAGGGACCAGGATTCAACGCGTCCCCCAACTACAAAGCCGTCTTTCACGAGCATGAGAACTATAAGGGACGCCGGCTGGTGCTCGCTCCAGGATTCTATCCAAATATTCATGACATCCCTTACAACTTCGGGGACGCAATTACGGCTATCAGTTTCAGCCCATCGGCACATCCAACACCGCCTGAATATGGGGCAGTGCCAGTCATTATTGAATTATTTCGTGACGTAGATTATAACGGACAACGAAGCGTAGTTATGCGTGATGTGAGTTCAATGTTCGACATTGGTATGAATGATACTGTTTCGTCAATCCGCATCCAGCGCGGTCCAAGCTTTCCGTTCAGTGGATGCCATGTAATTTTCTACGAGCATGTTAACTTTGAAGGTCGACGGTTGAACTTAAGTCTAAGCTCACAAGAGTTTCAGTTAGCACTTCGGAACCTCAGATCACTACCACATTCGCAATCATTTTCAGATATTATTTCTTCCATAAAAATTGTGCCGTTAGGCGTATTTCGCGTGCTAATTGTAGTTGGCGATAGTTTGAGTGGCGAGCCGGCAGTATTGGAATCTCTCACCTCTGTTGAAGGGTTAGAATTCCAATTTACGACCGTGCACATTAATGACAACCCCGATAACCGCGGGGATCCAAACAATGCCATCAAACTCTCAAGTATCACGCTTTCAGAGTACGACATCATTTGGTTTACTTGGAACGCAACCGGTCACGACGGTGAGTATTTCGTTGAAGATGCCGATCAGGCGATTCGGGAGTTTGTTCGTAAGGGAGGGATTGTTTGGGCTTCTGCAATGGACAATAACATTACCCCACCCGATGGTGTCCACACGACTGAGCCTGCCTGGCGTGGCGACTGGCTACCGGTCAATCGGCATCCGATTCGTGTGATTAATTCCAACGATGGAAATGTCAGGATTACTGATGACGGTCAGAAAACCGGTATGTTTACCTGGCCCCATAAAGTGAATGTAGATACCCTCATAACCGATGATCATTGGGTGACAAACGACGGAAGTTACCGAAGGTTGGCTGTTAGAGAGGATAACGGGGATCCGATCGGTGTGCAGTTGCCATGGGGAGACGGTTATTACGTCGCTTTTGCAGTTGATACCCGGGACGCTTATCGTACGACTATAGCAAAAACTCTGATTGAGAACGCGCTCTGCTACTTGGCGAATCTCGCGTGGCAGACTTCCCCACGCCAACCGCTCAAGGGACGATACCGGACGCACCTCAGTAGCGAGACAATCTTCCGGTAAAATTTTTAGGCGTATTTTGAAAGTGAAAGAAGGGCACTTAGAATCTTGCAGATTCCTATCTCGGTTAGAATTAACCAGACACTATCGTGGAATGAAATTTGCTTTAAATGGCATAATTTTGCTTCACATTGTCCCGCAAGACTATAGAGGCTTGCGTAGAATGCTTTACATTTGGAACGATGCCCAGATTCTAATAGTTAGAAAATCATTCTATAGGAGAATTGAATGCGCTTCATTGCTGTTATCGTTTTCTTAATAGCTGTAGCATTCACTGTTGGTTGGTTTGCATATCAAAACCTTGACCGTTTTGGGCAGAACCAAGTCATACAGTGGTTGACAGTGATTCTCTTCGTACTATTTGCAAGTCTGGCTACCTTTGCCGCTACAGTCATTCGCTATCGTATACCGAAAGCCGATATCGCACTCGTGCGAACAGGTGGTGCGAGAGAGAAAATTCGTATCACCGGTGGTCTCTGGGTTAACACCATCATCCATGAAATCAAAGAGATCTCTCTGAATACCATGCGTATCGAGGTTATACGAGAAGGTCCCGAGGCTTTGATTACATACGACTTTAACCGCGGTGATGTTGAAGTTGTTTTCTATCTTAAAGTCGAACCTGAAGAGACGGCTATTCTACGCGCCGCACAAGCACTCGGCGATAAATCTATGACCCCAGAAACTGTGCGCGAATTAATTGAACCCAAACTTGAGGGCGCGTTGCGAAGTGTGGCAGCCGAAAGTGAGATTCAGGATCTCCTCCAGAAACGCCAAGAGTTTGCTGACAAAGTGCAAGGCACATGCGGTGAAGATCTCGAAATCCAAAATGGATTAACCCTTGAAACCGTATCGATTATTCGGGTAGATCAGACCCCTGTTGAAACGCTCGATGCTGAAAACCGATTCGACGCAGTTGGTATCCGTGAAATTATCGAAATCACAGCCGAGCAAGAACGAGAAAAAGAAAGGATTGTACAGGAAAAAGAGGTCGCTATTGTTCAAATTGAGGTCGATGCCCGCATACAGAAACTTGAAGCTGAACAACAACAGGCATGGGCAGAGTCTGACCAACAGAAAAATATTGCTA
The DNA here is from genome assembly GCA_026713385.1 of Candidatus Poribacteria bacterium. Taxonomy (GTDB): domain Bacteria; phylum Poribacteria; class WGA-4E; order WGA-4E; family WGA-3G; genus WGA-3G. Next base: position 3,764 of record JAPOOP010000432.1, read on the forward strand.
TCTATGCGGCTGAACGGGAAGCGGAAACCATTAAATTCCAATTTGAGATGGAACAGGGTGTGCAAGAACGTGAATACGAGATGAAGCAGGAGGTTGAGCGCGCACGCATCAGACAAGAACAGGTCATCCAAGAACGCGAAATCGAGATGAACCGTGACATCGAAGTCGCTCGCGTCCAACAGGAACAGGTCGTCGCTGAACGCGAAATTGAGAAAAACCTCATTGTTGAAACACAACAGATTGAGCAATCCAAAGTTGTGCAGCTTGCCGAAATTGAGCAACATCTCGTTGTCCAAATGCAGAGAATCGCACAGGAACAGGCAATTACTGTTCGCGAAATAGAGAAAGTGTTGACAGTAGAGAAAGCCCGTATTGCCCAAGAAGAAGGGGTTATGCTACGGGATATTGAGCGTGAGTTGGCGGTGCAAACGACACGTTTCAGTCAAGAGCAACAGGTCCAACAACGTGAGATCGAGAAAAATCTCGTTGTTGAAACCGCACAGATTGACCAGATGCGCCAAGTCGAACTCGCAGAAGTCGCTAAAACCTTGGTGGTAGAGATAGCACGAATTGGACAAGAGCAACAGGTAGAAACCCGAGATATTGAAAAACAACTCGTTGTGGAAAGAGCCCGTATTGCCCAACAAGAGGGTGTTTCCTTGAGAGGGGTTGAACGTGATTTGACAGTCCAGACAGCACAACTCGGTATGGAACAACAGGTCCAGCAACGTGAAATTGAGAAGAACCTCGTCCTCGAAACCGCACAGATCGACCAGATACGTCAGGTTTCACTTGCTGAGATTGCTAAAACCTTGATGGTGGAACAAACCCGTATCACTCAAGAATTGCAGGTTGCTTTAACTGACGAGGATCGAAAGATTGATATCGCGAATAAACAGCAGGTAACGGCACTTGCAGAGAAAGAACAGTTAGTTGCGGAAGCTGAACGTATGGGCGCGGAAGTGAGTGTGATGGCAACAGAACAGGTGAAAGAAGCCGAATGGCAGCGTGAGGTGGCAATCATTGGTGCTGAAGCACAAGCACAACCGATCGAACGTCTTGCCGATGCTGTCCTTGCCGAGGCGCGTGCGAAAGCACAAGGTGAGATGGCAGAGTATGAAGCTCGAAATGTTGCTGAACAACGCGTCCTTGTGCAAGAGGCAATCTTAGAGCTCATTAATGAAGCCTCTGATATTGTTGAGGAGCTCATGAAACCTGTTGAGAAAATCGACAGCATCAAGATCCTGGATATGGGGAATAACGACGGACAAGGGGGACTCAACCGGAGTAATATGGGTAGACTCGCAAATGCTTTGCTTGATACGGGTGCAATTTCTCCTATGCTTAAGGAACTGTTTAACTTTGCGGACGTAGACGCACAACAGATTACAGACAAAATTGCTGAATATCTATCTGACCTCGTCAATCGTCCGAGTTAATCTTCGCCGTTGCGGGAGATCCTTTACAACCTGATCACGGAATATTTTTATCTAATCTTCGGACTAACGCCCCTTGTTTTCAGGACTCTTTTTGGAAGAACATGCGACATCAGCAATATCATACCTCAAAAAGAAAGCTCAAACGTCAACGATGTCGAACGTGTCGCTCAGACAATGGCAAACGGATCTGTCCAGCACTCAATGGCATGTTAATTTGTCCGGAATGTTGTAGAGCCAAACGCGCCAAGATCCCCGGATGTGATGAAAAATGCCAATATTACGCACCACTCATTGTTTCAAGCAGAGCCCTTAAAGCACCTGATTTTCCATTACATCGGTGCTTCGTCAGTCGTTCCAAGGATACCGGTATGTTAATCGTGGTTGGTACCCGGAAGCGTCCAGATGGCAACCTGAAGGCGATGTTTGTACTCCTGGATCTTTGGAAGAAAGGCATCCGAGACTGCTTTTTTGACGCTAAACTTTCTGAAAAACAGTTTGAGAAGGTATCACAAAGGATTGCGAAGAACTATGATCTCATGGAATCCACAGAACCGGGCGATGACGAACTCCCAGAGTTCATTCGCTTACCAAAGGACACACTCGTTATCGAGGCAGATACCGCAATCCATCTTGATAAGGGCGTGAGGATGGTTGAGCATGAGGAAGCCTCCGGTGGGAAAGCTATCGACAGTTTAAAGGGGGCGCGGGCAATACACGAAATTTATATCCCTAAAACAGGGAAGTGGTACCTCTGGGCTCGCGCCTTCTTTGAATGGAGTAAAGACTCATATTGGATCGGTATGGATGATGCACTCGCAAAACCGTGGGATAGAGACGGAGGTCCAGGAGCTATTCGAATTTGCCCCGATCCAGATGATACTACTAAGTGGCACCGTTGGTTATGGAATACCGGTCCGGACAGTGTTGTAAATACCAAGCAAGGCATCAACCCAGCGTTTTTCCATATCAAGCGGACGGGTTACTACCGCCTCTGGTCAAAAGGCAGAGAAGCAGGTTCACGTTTAGACCAGATTTTGCTGACGCGTGCCCGCGATTTCGACGCACAGGCTGAGACTGAAGGGAAACCACTCCCAATGAAGCATGCCCCGCACCCCTACGAACCCGCTTCCATTCACGAATGCCAAAAGTTAATCCGCCATGCTGTTCAGATCGCAACCGCTGCCAACACTGAAATACCTTGGGAATTTAAATACTGGCTTCAGGATATATGGGGAGACATCATGCAATTCCCAGAAACAGAAGGTTCTCTCTACAAATGCCCCAAATGTGCGGCAGATCTACCGCGACAAGCAGTTGACCTCATGATACAACATGCCCAATCCGATGATATCCAATTCTACATTTTATGCCGGAAGTGTGGAGGGGAGTTTGATTAGACCTTTTTTCGTTTGTTGTTGCGTTTCTGCGTCTATACGAACAAAAATTCTGCAGAGATTGACTGTTGCTATCATCATTCTGCTCCTCTGTTCTCCTCTAAGCATCGCTGCACCTCCAAATCCATATCTCTATTTTAATGAAGATTCAGCAAGTGGCGAATTAGTGCCTAAAACAGCTCAAAGCAGAGCAGAATTTCTCGAGGCTCTTGAAGGATGCTGCTTCGCCAGAGAACAAGGGGTCTTGCAGTCAGATGGCATAGAATATGTTCTCGCTTTGAAAATAGATTTTTCTGATATGCCCGGACGTAGAGAAGGAGCGGCGTTCGATAGATACCTTTTCGCAACGCAAGGCGTTTCCCTCAAAACTTATTATCGTGAAAATTCTTATGGACAGATGGACATCCAGCCCGGTCCGATGGGCGGAGCTATCCCAAAAGGCAATACATGGATTCGTGCCAAAAAACCGATGACCTATTACGGCGAAGGCGGAAGAATCCTTGAACGCTACCGGGAATTGGTTCGCGAAGCATGTGAAGCTGCGGATGCAATCGTTGATTTTTCTCAATATGACAGAGACAACGACGGAATCGTTGACCACATTATCCTTATACATTCAGGTAATGACCAAGCCTCTACAGGTGTAATTGAGGACATTGCGTCTCTTCTAATACCCACTGTTAATGCCATTTACGATGGAGTCCGCGTCAATACCGCTGCCGTTGTTGCCGAGGAACCCGATTTTCAACATCCGCACTTAGGCATCTATTTCCACGAGTTCTTTCACGACTTTGGGGCACCTGATGTTTATGGATTCGATTTCACAGATGCCCGCGATCACAAATGGGGATTGATGAGCCAATTTGGTCCCTACCAAGGTCCGGCAGAATTAGGAGTCGGAAACGGTTTACAACCGAGCCATATTATGGGATACCTCAAATGGGATTTTGATGCGAGACCTCAAAATGGTCGTCTTGGCTGGATTCAACCCGTTCAGATAACACAAAACCAAAAGATTGATGTGCCGAGTTTTGAACTCGGACCGAAAAGCAGTAAACTTTTCAAAATTGATATTCATTCGTCAGCTACTCCCGTTGGTGGAGAACCAACAGAATTCTTCCTCATAGAAAATCGGAACAAAACGTCAGGTGCGACTTTTGATACCTACCTACCTGAATCTGGTATACTGATTTGGCATATTGACGAGACGAATCCGTATCCGCTCGGTACTTTTGATGCCTCTCAACAGATTTGGCTTGAAGACCCATCGGATCCTGAACATCTCGGCATCTATCTACAGGAGGGTGTTGAATTTATAGATGTGCGAACGATAAGCGATGGTGCTGCTTACTCCACGGATGATGAACAGACCGCTTTTACCCCTGGAACCGTGCCGAATAGTAACGCTAACGACGGCACTGTAACCGGTATTTCTATTACGAACATCGGACCGGAAGGTCCTACAATTCCCATCCTTGTGTCGTTCGGTGATACTTACGAACCAAACGATACGTTTGCAACTGCGTTCCCTATTACATACAGACAAACTTATGAATCATTTCTTTTCAACTTATCCGATACACGCGATGTTTACGCATTGGAAGTAACTCGTGACATCACGATTTTGGTGACGTTGGCTGACATCCCACCAGGCAAAAACTATCGTTTGTCACTCCACACCGCGACCGGTGAGATGATTGCTACTGGGGAAAATGCCACTGACATCGGCGGACTGAAACTCATCTATCAACCCGATAGGACAGATACATTCTATATTACCGTAGAATCAGAAGGTGGATTCAGCAGTATTGACTCTTACCGTTTGCGTGTAGAGCAACTTCAGGCAGAGAATTTCGCATTTGATGAGATAAAGGTATATCCAAATCCCTTCATTACCGGAGATTCAGTAGTGACATTCGCCTATCGGTTGTCTGCTTCGCAGATCGCTGATAATATTAGCCTTGAAATTTTCATCCCTACCGGGGATCTCGTCTATAATGAAACGCGAGAAACCGTAGGCACACAAGGTAAGTTTGAATGGGATGCTGTAACACGCAACGGTATATCCGTTGCACCGGGCATTTATATTTACCGTATTTCTGCAATGCAGGCGGACGTGCTTGTTCAAGAAATTGGGAAGTTGAGTATTGTAAAATGATCACAACAAATTCTTCTCATATATTTCTTGACTAAAAATTGCAGTTATGCTACTCTAAGAACATAAGATCGGTTTTAGACGCACCACTTTATTTTACTCTGGCTTTCTCAAAACCGTCCTTAGGCACTCGTGTGGATCTTTTGAGTATCTCTGGAGTGGAACCGAAAAACGAATTTGCCATTCGGAGAATGGTAACCAAGGAGGCAACATTATAAATGAAATGGTTGAATAAATTCACACTACTCAATCTTGGTCTGCTATTTGCACTGGCCGTTAGCGTGGCAGGTTGCGGAACAGCGCTCGGCAATTTGTCACCCATTCAACCTGTGCATAATATAGCAACAGCGTTGGAAGAACAGAGTGAAAATCCGACTGAAGAGGTAGTTGTTCCCGCTGTCCCTTCTGAGACACTCGCGAAGCCGTTACTCGACAAACACGGTATGAGTACTGTCGGATTCCGAATCGGGAAAGCGCGTAATGCTAATATGGAAGCCTTAACTTACATCTTCGCATTCAACGAATATGCCCATGCCGAGGATCAGTGGGGTAACTTCCTCAACGATTGGACGGATACCCAAGCTCAGATTGAAATAGGAACCGGTGAAGAAGATAGGAAGCTTGTGGATGTCATCATGATGTCTGACCATCCGAAATTATTTGATGTTCAGGCACGACAGCCAATTCTAACAAGGACTGTGGATGGAATCACGGTTTCTATCGCGTATTGGCGGCGAACAGACCTTGACCGGAAGTACAATCGGGGAAATGCTTTTTCACCTTTTTATGAGACCGAGGCACTCCACCAAGGCGATAAAACAGATGTGTTTTATGTGAAGATTACTAACAATCGGGATGAAAACATCATCTTTAATGTCAAAAAATGCCGAATCATCGACCAAGGCGAGAATATCTATAACGGTATGGATTACGATGATTTAAAGGAGCGCTTCACATATATGGCGCGTGCAACAGGGCTTTACGTCACAAATGGGCTCGAAACTGCACGGCGGATTTTAATCGAGAAACGGATGCAAATCGTAGAAAAACAGGTCGGAACACGTCGTACAGGGGTGCGTCCCGGTGAGAGTGCGGAAGGTTTCCTTCCATTCGTACAGACGAAGCTGAATGCCCTCGAACTCAAGGTGATACTACCGATCGAAAAGGCACCGCCGCCAGGGGCAGCACAACGTTATCAAACGATAGAATTTGAATTCCCGTTCACGCATGATAGAGGGATTCGCGTCGCACAGCCTTCACCGAAACGCTATTAATTACAGTAGCGTTGGAGTGAAGGAGATAGCATTCCAGATTATTCACACACATTCAGATGCTCGTGGGTCATATACCGCGAGCATCTTTTTTTACGTTTCCACTATCTCGCAATTCGGTAGTGATTCTAAAAATTGTTTCCCGTAATTCGTTGTCCTAATCCGTGGGTCGAGAATGACGACAATCCCCTTGTCGGTCTGTGTGCGGATAAGCCGTCCAAACCCCTGCTTTAAGCGCAATATCGCTTCTGGTAAACTGAATTCAAAGAACTCGTTGCCACCCTCTTCCTTAATCTGTTTCACGCGTGCTTCCATCACTGGGTGCGTCGGAACTTCAAACGGAAGCCTTGTAATGATAACATTACTGAGCGATGCGCCGCGAACATCAACGCCTTCCCAGAAACTGGAGGTCCCAAACAGGACTGAGTCGGTATCCTCACGAAACGCCTGAAGCATCGCTGTTCGCGAAAGCTCGCCTCCCTGTTTGAAAGTATCAATCCCTATTTCTTCCAAATCAGGTGCCACAGCATCATAAACTTCGTCCATCATTTTGTAACTTGTAAAAAGGACAAACGCTTTGCCGTGGGTCAGTTTGAGGTAGTGTTTAATTTTCTCAATCGCCGCTGGCACAAATCCATTACTGTTCGGATGCGGCATATTACGCGGGATATGGATCTGGACTTGCCGTTTAAAGTCAAACGGTGAATGGACAAGAAGCTCACGACACTCACTTATACCTACCCGTTTTTTAAAGTAAGAGAAGTTGCGATTTGTAGAGAGCGTAGCACTCGTCATCACAACACTATTTTTTACGGTGAATAGGTGATCTTGCAACATCTGATTCACATTCGCGGGTGTAGCGTTGAGAAGGATACGCGGTGTTCGTCCCCGCGTCGATATTTCAGCCCAATAAACATAATCCGGATCGTTCTGCCGAATGATCATATCCAACTCACCACGGAGGCGTTGACAATAGTGTTGATGCGCTGTGATTTCCTGTTCATCATCCTCCGTCATAGCATCGCCATGGAGGCGTTTCAAGGTTTTTTCAATATCGGCAAGCGGGGTGTCCAGCACATTCTTGACGAAATTGCTTTTATGGATGCGTGGTGTCAGCGGGTTACTGCTCACTTCGCTACCGATCTCTTCTTGCATAGCTTCGATAATCGTTCTGAAGAGGAAATTTGCCTGCTCGCGTGCTGTCTCGACTTGCGTCTTTAATTGTGGTGAATCGAACTGCTTCGCTAAACCGTCTTCACTTCGTTCATTGTACAGAGAATCGAGGAGCCATTTGACGCGAGTATTGCTGAAGTCAATACTCGCGTGGTTCGTGGCTGTCGCTTCTAAGTGATGCGCCTCGTCAATAATGAGATAATCGTAATCAGGTAACACACTCATAGTTGCCTCACTATCCTTACGGATTGCGAGATCACTAAAGAGTAAATGATGGTTCACAATCAGTACGTCGGCGTTGTACATTTCTCTTCGTGCGTTGAAATAGAAACAAATATCGTAGGTGTCGCAATTACGTCCGAGACAATTATCTCTATCGGAAACAACCTTATCCCAAACCTGTGGTTGAGGTTGCCAAGGTAAATCAGCCCTGCTGCCATCTACTGTTCGATTCACCCACTCTTCAATCTCTGCGATTTCTTCCACTTCTTCACGCGTATCAAACAATCCGCGTTCATAATTCATCAAATTTTTGAGTCTTCTTCGCGAGAGGTAATTACGCCGTCCCTTTGCCAATACTATATTGAAATCGCGCGGGAGCACACGTTGAAGAAAAGGAATATCTTTCGTGATGAGTTGTTCCTGTAGACTGATAGTATTCGTCGAAATGACGACCTTCTGCTCCGACTTCAGAGCGAGAGAAATCGCAGGAATCAGGTAAGCAAAACTTTTACCAACCCCCGTCCCGGCTTCGACAATCAGGTGCTCAGATGCTGTAAAGGCACGAGCTACTTCATGTGCCATCTGTAATTGTTCTTGGCGAAACTCGTATTCCTCAAGTTGTTGAGAAATGAGACCACCGGGACTAAAGATTTCCCTGAGGGTGATGTTTTGTGATGTTTGTGCCATAAGCTAATCTATCGTTTCCAAGTCTATCCCTAATTTTCGAGGTTAACAGTTATTCTCTCTGTACCATGACTGCTTTTAATGTTAAGGATTAATTCCTTGGCATCTTGATTTGTCTGAAGGAGTGCCTCGAAATTCCGCACATCCGTGATTTTCTGGTCATTCATCGCGGTAATAAGTGCTCCGTTTGGAATTTTTGCCTTGAATCCGGGTGCTTGTTCCTTAACCTGTTCAACAATAACACCGCGATCTTCATCGGTCAGGTACATATATCTTTCAAAATCCCGCGCTTCTAATTTTCGCACCGATAAACCAAGTATTTCCCAAGCTACAGACTTAATTTCGACAACCTGTCCCGCCAAATGGGGTGGCATTTCTCCAATAGTCACATTGAGTATTCTTTCATGTCCGTGCCTTAGAACCCTGATGATAGACCGCTCACCCACCTGTGATTCGGCAACCAGCATCTGGAGATCAACAGTTTTTTTCACTTTTTTGCCATTGTATTCAAAAATAATATCGTTGCGTCGCAAACCGCCGAGGTATGCCGGTGTATCCCCACCGACAGGTCTGACGCGGATGCCCTCTTTCACTTCTCGCATCTGTACACCGAGGTAACCACGGATGACCCGTCCACTGGCAATGAGTTGATCTCCAACGGTTTTGACGAGGTTAATCGGAATAGCGAACCCCGCGCCTGCCATCGCCGGAGCTGGTGTGTTTTCATTTTCAATACGCCGAATTAATGCGTTGATACCAATAACTTCACCGCGAATATTCAGCAACGGTCCTCCGCTACTACCGGTATTAATCCAAGCATCTGTTTGAATAAAATCTTGGTATCGAATAATACTAAAACCTCGGAGAATCGAACGACTCTTGCCACTCACAACCCCTGTTGTCACGGTGTAATCAAGTCCAAACGGATTGCCGATAGCAATTGCAAATTGTCCTACCCGAACCTTTGAGGAATCAGCCAAGGGAATAACAGGAAACGCTTCATCTCGCTCAATCTTAAGAACCGCGACATCAGTGTTCTGATCTGTACCGACGAGTTCTGCCTCGAATCTCCTGCCATTCAACAACTTTACTGCGATATATATCGCATCATGAACCACATGATGGTTCGTAAGAATGTAACCCTCTTTGCGAAAAATAAAACCCGAACCGACGCGATTTTGAGAGTGAGCCTCCCCCATACCTTCGACGAAAATACCAACAATTGCGGGCTTACTTCGAGCGACGACATTCACAAACGCATTTTCAATAGAAGCCAACAGTTCCAAGTCGCGCTGTTGGTTAATCGGTGGGGCACAAGAAGAAACCAAGACTACAGTAGATAGTAAGAGAAAATAAAAATGTATACTTTTCCTCATCGAATTGTCTCCTCAGTCAAATGCTCTTAATATTACACCCTATTTCATGAGGTACACGGACATCTTCTCTGGTTGATAAATAGGAGAGATGTCCGTGTCCAGTGTAATTTTAACCTATTAATCCACTGCCTCATCTGGGTTGTCCGCGGACAAATCGTCGCCTCGGTGTAAGCGGAGTGCGAGGTTCGCTGTCTGTCGGCGTGCCCGTGCCGTCGGTGCATGTGCTGCGAGATAGCGTGATGCCGCCACGAGTGTCATCTGAGCGCGTGCTTCGTCTAATTCCGATGCCTGCTGGAAAGCCGCCTCCAGCATCTGAAAAGAATGAAACTCCGCATCTTCGCGCAGGAGGATATGACCAAGCCTCTTCGGCAATGCTTCGCGAGGATGCCCAAGCGACAGATACCTATAGACGTACATCCCTGCTTTATCCACTTGTGCCTGAGTATCAAGGAGCGCGACAAACGCTTCCAAGAGCGTATCAGCGTCTGTAGGAAGAGTATCGGTCTCCCGGCGGTGTTCCGGTAGTCGCGCCGCGGGCATATTGAACCACCGATCAAAGTAGATAGCTACCGCACCGTGAAAAATCCCGCGGAGAATCTCCACTGAAGGTGCGCGTTTCGCACACTGATGAAGCGCATTGCAGTAGGTATAGGTGTGCAGCACCGCAATCCAGTCCCCAAATTCGTTCTTCGTGTGGAATTGCGCAATGCGGCGTGCGGCAGCATAAGTCAGTGTCTGGGTCAATTCTGTTAGCGGTGCCCCGTCTTGGATAGCATACTTGATTGCAGCGATCATTTCAAGTGGTGCATCAGCAAGTAGGACTTCAGTTAACGCATCACTATCTGTCCACGTCTTGCCTTTGCCTGCTGATACGAGAGCCTCAAGTTCATCAAATGTCTCTCTAAGCACCGGGACGAAGTCAATCGGACTTCGCCACTGATTCTGTTCCTCTGCACGTGACGAACTTGCCAACATCCCAACGAGTGTAGGTATCACTTCGTCAGCCTTCTCCCAACCGATTCGCTCAAGAAGTTCAAAGGCTTTGTTGATAAAATCGAGCGTATGTCCACCGTCTCGATAAAAATGATCTGTTGCCGCTGCTACCATCATGTCACAGACCTGTGCCTCGGTCGCTCCGTTGGCAATTGCAGTCATAACCGTCCGTTCGGCACCATCAGCATTGCGAACTTCAATAAAATATCGGAACCATGTTTTCAGTTGCGCTAACGAGTGGGTATCGGTTTCGAGTTGTGCCAAGGCAATTCGTGGTGCTGACGATGAGGTTTCATCGGAAACATGGAGTAAGCCTTGATAGAGTGCGAGTACCTTGTCGGGGTCCGATAGTTTTCCTGCAACGTTTGCCATGCAGGTAAGAATGGTCATGGCGGGTCCCCATCCTGCCCGTCTGCCGCGTGCCCCGTAAAGTGCTCCAACTTCAACGATAGCATCAGGTGCGGTGTCGAGTGCCCGGAGTGCGATAACCGACTTTACGAGGATAAGATTAATGCTCTGCTCAAGCCCTTCACGGAGTCGAACCTTCCACCGCTCAATAGCACTTGCCCCATTGACACTGACATCGACATAGACCTTACCATCCCGGATTTCGATAGGATAGGGTTGAACATCATCCGCAAACGGGTGAAAAGTGCAACCACTTGCGAGATCAAACATAGCGTGATGCCAATGGCATATTAGGATACCATCATGGACGCTCCCACGGTTAAGAGGATAGCCCATGTGCGGGCAACGATTGTCCACTGCGAAAATTTTGCCGTCGCTTTTTGCCAAAGCAATGGGTTGCCCCGCAACATTGATAGCGATAACACCTTCATCAGGAATCTCTGATACCTCAGCACATTCAATGAATTCAGTCCCACCGTGATGGGCATCCAGTTCATGTCTTGTCTGTTCATCCATCGTCCAATCCTCCTTTATCTCCATTTTTCTATAGTCTATTTTAACACAGTCTGGCAGAATTTGTCAAAATGTTCTCACTACCGAAAAATCGCCAATTTTACCAGATAAGTATACGTCTCTCCCTTTGAAATAACCGAGATACGGCAGACATAAACACCTGGAGATACCGCCAACCCGTAGGAGGTTTGCTGATTCCACCATGTCCGCCAGATACGTTGATCCAATCTGTCAGCGACCCCTTCAATCCGCTTTATCAGGTTACCGCCGGAATCATAGATATGCACCTGCAGGTCTGTTATATCTACATTTGCAGCAATTCGAAATTCAGTCAAACCATCTGAACGTGCTGGGTTCGGAAACACAACCACGTCTTCCCAAGCAAACGCTTGCGTTAAAACAACGGACTTCGCGGCTGAGACAGCACCAAGCGGGTATCGCGCCGTCACGCGGAGAGTGTTCTCCCCCGGATGTAATGGCACTGTTGCAGTATAGGTTTGCGTCTCTCGATCCAAAACCGCCAGCGTCTGACTCGGATAGACAATGATATCAATTGGAAAACCTGAACGAAACGTCCCCTTAATTTCCAATTTAGCCTCTTTGGTGGTCGATGGAACTTCCAATGTTACTTGTGGAATCTCTCGCGTTGGATGAAACATAGACGTGAGCAGACCGTCCACCGTAACGAGTACCAGTTGCGTTACTTTTCTCACCAAACCGAAATTAACTTTATCCACGGTATCGTTAGATGTCTGATAGAAAGGATTAGCATCGTAGTTTTGAGAATCCCGCCACGGTGTAGAACTCTCAGTTAGAGTGACGGCATCAAAACCGCCATCCCAAAACGATTTGTGTGAGGAAATATCAACGAATTCATCTTGGGTGCGCCGAATCTTCAAACCGATGTCATACCATGTGTTCGCGATTATGAGAGCACGGCTTATCCACGCGGAATCGTTGTTGGTAACAATTTCAACAAGGTCGGTTCTCCAATTGAAACCCAACATGTCCAGATTAAAAACACCAACGATCTTTTCGGGAACAGGGTCAGTTTCACCACTCATACCTATAGAAGAAGCCTCCCGAACATAGTGACGACTCCCAAGGGAACCGAGTTCCTCACCCCCGAACGCGATAAACCGTATCTCGTGTTCATATTCATAGCGACTTATCAGGTAAGCAATTTCCAGCATCACCGCGACACCTGTCCCGTTATCATTTGCGCCCGGTGCAGTGGAGGTTAATGGATTCCAATTCGGTTCACGCACAGCCTGCGTGTCATAATGCGCGCAGATGATAAAGACACGCTTGCTGGACGAAGTGGAGCGCGCTGGTAGGACAGCCGTTACGTTTCTGATGCCCCCAAATACCTGCTCACTGACTTTCAAACGTGGAGAACGGCTAAACTCACGCATAATGTAGTGCACAATGTCATCCGTTGCCTCGCGATGATGTGCGCTGCGTGTGCGGTGGGGTCGCAAGTTATATCCGGATGCAAAGTTCTCCTGCAACCCTATGACCTGTGCTTCAAGAGCATCGGATTGCACTAACGTGAGGAGTTCATCGCCACGACTTAAGGACTGATTGCCCTCTTCCGCCATAATAGGAAAGGAGATAGATACAACAAGGAGGAAAATTATGTGTGTCTTTAGAGTAGCGTGTAGGCTTCGTCTTAATTGCCTTGACATAAGAACGAAAATTGTATATCCTATTTAAGAATTGCTTCACATTATAGCAGATTCTACCGTGATTGTAAATAAAGCGTTCATTCCTCCGGAATCGACCTCTGTTGAACCTGTATATATGACGATGGAAGTGGACAAAAATGCCAGCAAATCTACCCCCGACCTACTATAAACTCAAGCACCAGCACGAAGCCGCCAAGACAGATGAAGAGCGACTGAGCCTGTTAGAGGAGATGTTACGGATCATTCCGAAACACAAAGGCTCAGAAAAGGTAGTCTCTGATATCCGTCGTCGCATCGCCAGACACAAGAGAGGTCCGACAGAAAAAGGGGGCAAGGGTGCCAGTAAAAGAAGCTACAGCGAGCACATTCCAAAGCAGGGAGCCGGGCAGATCGTCCTCATAGGACCACCGAATGGCGGCAAATCACAAATTCTATCAAGTTTTACGAACGCCAAAATAGAGGTCTCGCCAACTCCTTATACGACGACTCTGCCAACCGTCGGAATGCTACGTTATGAAAACATCCAATTCCAACTCATTGATACGCCTTCTATTCTGCTGGACTTCATTTCATCAACAGTCCTGACGCTCACCCGCAACGCTGACCTTGTCCTGCCGATTGTGAGCCTTGCGAGCGATAATTTATTGGACGATCTTGATATGGTGGTAGCGTTTCTTAAAGAGGCAGATTGCGACACGCCTGAAAATGGACATCTCGTTGTCGCCAATCAACTTGATGCCGCAGGCGCAGAAGAGCGATTGGAAATTCTTAAAGAATTCTACGACGAAACGTTTCAGATTTATCCGATTTCTGCCGAGACCGGTGCCGGTAAAGAGACTTTATCTCAGGCAATCTATACGGAATTAGATATTTTGCGCATTTATCCCAAGGCACCCGGCAAAGCCACAGAACGCGATGATCCCATCGTTCTCCCTATAGGCTCAACCGTGCTTGACGCGGCTATGGAGTTACACAAAGATTTTGCCGAATTCAGGTTCGCACGGATATGGGGACCCCAATGGCACGATGGACAATCTGTCAGTCGCAATGATGTC
>JAPOOP010000745.1 GCA_026713385.1 Candidatus Poribacteria bacterium
TATGCCATTGTTACAGGTATTCCCCACCTGAACGGCACTTATGGAAAGGATAAAAAACAGGGGTGGGTATGGAGCTGGGGGACAGATCCGAGCGACATAGACACACTTGGCGTTGCACTCATTGCCGCCACTGATCACGAGGTACAGGATACAAATATAACGGCTGATCGCCATGCATCGGCAAGCCCTCTTTTGCCGGTCACCCTCATCCCAAATGCGGAAGGCAGGCTCAATTATCGGACGTTTGCTATCTGGGGAGGCGGCATTGATGGAATAGAAACCGAGATGGAATTCGCTGAGCACGTCCAAATCACGTCGACTGCGTTGAAGACCCCACCACACATCAAGTTCCTGCCGAAAGAAGAAGAAAAATAGTCTCAGACGAACTGGAGAAAACGATGATCATCAAGGAAGAATGCCTACAACTTATCGCGAGCCAACGCACAGACGAAGTTGTCGTGACGACAATGGGAACCACCGTGCCGTGGGGCAAAATATCAACACATCCTTTGGACTACGCCTCCGTCGGAAGTGCGATGGGACACGCCGCCGACTTCGCACTCGGCATCGCGCTCGCCCAACCGAATAAAAAGGTAATCGTGCTCAACGGTGACGGGAGCATGCTGATGTGCTTAGGTACATTGGCGACGATTACTGCCCTGAACACACCACCACCTAACTATCTGCTTTTCGTTTGTGACAACGGCACCTACGAAGTCACGGGCAATCAACCGGTACCCGCTGGCAATGTAGGTTTCAGTTGGACCACGATTGCGAGAGGGGTCGGTTTTGAACGGGTTTATGAGTTTGACGATTCAAACACACTTGATGCAGCACTCTCGAAGATATGGAATGAAACCGGGCCTACTTTTGTGAACCTGAAGATTGCGCAAGCGGACGAACCGCCGCCCGATCGGTGGGGTGGTTTCCCGTACCCGTATCTGCAAGAGTCACTCGCCGAATCTACACACAAGTTAAAACAAGCACTCGCAAAGTAGGAGCGAGGTTACCTCATCCTTCCGGCTCCGTTGTGCCATAACCCACAGGATAATTGAGGAAGTACGTCTGTTCTACTGATACCTGATAAAACAAAGTGACAAGCCTGCAACAACGGCGCAGGCGACTCGAACATGAAAACCGTCAAAGTCCAAATCCGCTTCACTTATCCGCAAGGAATAATTAAAAAATGACAACCACAAAATTAGAAACTCGACGGATGGGACGTACCGAAATGCGTCCGAACGCGCTGGCTCTCGGTGCGGCGTGGATGTGGCAGAAACCAGATGTTGAAGTTATTGGTGCAATCCGTCGCGGCATCGAACTCGGTATCAACTATATCGACACCTATCCGGGGCACGCCGAACACCTCTGGGGAGAAGCACTCTCTGATGGATTGAGGGAAAAGGTCTATCTGCAAGCAAAAGTAGGCACACATCCGGAGCGACGGAAAGACTTTTCCGCAGATGGGACACGCTGGAGTGTCACAAACAGCCTCAAAAGCCTTCGCACGGATGTCCTTGATTCTGTCCTCATCCACGATCCAATTGATATGGATAGCGTCCTGGCACCCGGACGCGCCTTGGATACACTGTTAGAAATGAAAGCGGAAGGCTATATTCGACATATCGGTGCCGGTGTCCGCCCCCATGAATTTCACAAAGAACTTATCGAAACGGGGCATATCGACATTATCCTTACCTTCTTAGACTATACGTTGTTATCTCAATCTGCGTCTGAAACAACCTTACCGCTGGCACGCGA
>JAPOOP010000510.1 GCA_026713385.1 Candidatus Poribacteria bacterium
CTGTTATACTTTTAAATAGGTTTGAAATCATTTTTTTCTCAGTGCTCAGAATTTAACAGAGAGGCAATTGGTTGTGAATAAAAGTACAAGAAGCATGGTGATTTGGTGGGTAGTTGTTGCCGGGCTCGTCGTCCTTGGCATTTACCAACTATTCAACCGCAGAGATCCAGTTTATCAGCTCGCGACCTCTGATTTTCATCAATACATAACGCGTGGTTCATCCCTGTTTGAAGGATATCTGGTCTTAGATGAAGAATGGGTTGAAGGACAGTTCAATAAAAACATACTCAATGAAATCCGTACTGAGATTCTGCGGAGCGTGGATCCTGAAGAGCAAGAAACCCATCTCCCTCCAAAATGGCAAGGCGAATTTAGAGCAAGCCGCGACGCGATCGACGATTATGACATCCAAGCGAAACTTGACGAGAATGAAATTAACTATAACGTCAAGCCGCCATCTAAATTCCCGCAAGGCTTGCTTATTTTTGGGACAACTGTTGTCCCGCTACTTATTTTCTTAGGTTTGATGATTTTCCTATCGCGTCAGATGCAAGGAAGCGGGAATCGAGCCCTATCTTTTGGCAAAAGCCGTGCCAGACTCCACACCGAAAACCAAACGAAAGTAACATTTGAAGATGTCGCAGGTGTCGATGAAGCAAAAGAAGCACTTGAGGAAGTCATCGAATTTCTGAAGGCACCCAAAAAATTTGAACGACTCGGCGGTAAAATTCCTAAAGGGGTCCTTCTCATGGGACCGCCCGGTACCGGAAAGACAATGCTTGCCCAAGCTGTCGCAGGTGAAGCGGACGTGCCGTTCTATAGCATTAGCGGTTCCGATTTCGTCGAAATGTTCGTGGGTGTAGGCGCGTCCCGTGTCAGGGATCTGTTTGAGACTGGAAAGAAAAACGCGCCCTGTATTATTTTTATTGATGAATTAGATGCTGTTGGTAGACACCGTGGCGCGGGTATCGGTGGTGGACACGATGAGCGTGAACAAACCTTAAATCAACTTCTCGTTGAGATGCAGGGGTTTGAAGCATCTGAAGGCGTAATACTCATTGCGGCGACGAACCGGCCTGACGTTTTAGATCCAGCACTCCTTCGTCCGGGCAGATTTGACCGGCAGATTGTTGTCGATCTTCCGGATGTACGCGGTCGGGAAGCAATACTTACGGTTCATACAAAACCCCCTTATAAACTCGCTGAAAACGTCAATTTGGAAATCTTAGCGAAGGCAACACCCGGTTTCTCCGGCGCAGACCTTGAGAATATGGCAAACGAAGCAGCACTTCTTGCCGCAAGGTGTGACAAAGAAGAAATTGACATGATGTGCTTTGATGAAGCAAAGGATCGCGTGCTTATGGGTCCTGAACGACGTAGTCTTGTCATCAGTGACGAGGAAAGACGAGTTACGGCTTATCACGAAGCTGGGCACGCTCTTATGCTACACTTCGTCCCAGAAAGTGATCCAAACTACAAGTGCACTATTGTTCCACGCGGTAGAGCTCTCGGTGTAACAGCGAAACTTCCTCTTGAAGAACGGCATAATATGAGCAAAAACCGTCTACTCGCTCATATCATTTTTGCCCTTGGTGGCAGAGTTGCTGAAGAAATTATATTTGGGGAACAAACTACCGGTGCGCAAAACGATTTTGAGCAAGCGACGAGCCTCGCACGTCGAATGGTTACACAATGGGGTATGAGCCACATGGGACCTCTCACCTACGGTAAACGTGACGAACAGGTCTTCCTCGGTAAAGAGTTAAGTGTCCATCAGGATTATAGTGAGAAAACCGCCATTGAAATCGACAAGGCCGTCCATGATATTGTAACAGAGTGCTATAATAAGGCACGAGATATCTTGGAAACGAATCTTGAAGGCTTAAAGTTACTCGCTGACGCACTATTAGAACGGGAAACACTTGTCACCAACGAAATTGATGAGATTCTCGGACCCCGGCCACAACTGCCCGCAAAACCAATCGCATGAACTGTCGTGGCAAATCGTTCACTTTAGGTTTACATACACATGTAATGGGCATCTTGAACGTCACACCCGATTCTTTTTCCGATGGAGGGTGTTACCTTGATGTAGAACGGGCGGTCGCACATGCCAAACTCATGGTAGCGGAAGGTGCGACCCTCATTGATATTGGAGGAGAATCATCCCGCCCTGGGGCATCCGCGGTATCTATCAGTGAAGAATTGGCGCGAATTCTACCCGTCATTCGCGCCATTGTTGACACCGTTGATGTTCTTCTTTCCGTTGACACATATAAAGCTGAAGTGGCTCGGCACGCGCTTGAAGCCGGCGCACATCTTATCAATGACATCACTGCATTGCGTGGTGACACGGCTATGGCAGCGGTTGTATCAGAAATGGAAGCAGGATTGATTCTGATGCACATGAAAGGCACCCCGCGCACGATGCAACAAGCCCCTCAGTATGACGATGTCGTTAGCGAAATCTGTGATTCGCTTCAGACGAGTATCAAGGCTGCTGAATCCAAAGGCATTAACGCTGACCGCATCATTATTGACCCAGGGATCGGATTTGGTAAGACGGTAGAACACAATCTTGAAATCCTAAAACGCCTTACGGAATTCCGAGACTTACACAAACCTTTGCTCATTGGGACTTCGCGAAAATCATTTATCGGTAACATTTTAGGTCTCCCTGTAACGGAGCGCGTTGAAGGAACAACAGCAACAACGTGTTGGGCTATCATACACGGCGCGGACATTGTGCGGGTTCATGATGTCAAAGCAAACGTTCGTGCCGCACAAATGACGGATGTCCTCTGTAGATAAACTAATGCACCAGCAAACAATTCAGGGAATTGGCATTGATATTATTGAAGTTGAGCGGATCCGAGATGCGTCCCGTCGGTGGGGAGCACGATTTGAACGTCGGGTTTACACACAACAGGAACTCACCTATTGTGGAAATACCCCTTCTCGGTACTGGCGACTTGCCGCTCGTTTTGCTGCTAAAGAAGCTACGCTCAAGGCACTCGGTACAGGCTTGACTACCGGTATGCGCTGGCAAGATGTCGAAATTCGGGCGAATACTATTGGAAAACCGGAACTCGTCCTACACGGTGAAGTTCAACGCTATGCACAGGAACACAATATCAGGGCATCATTTGTCTCTATGTCTCATACAAATGACTATGCTGTAGCACAAGTTACACTCTGTTCCGTATAGTTAACAGGTTAACATGCTTCACAGTGAGAACAGTTGGCAGTCGTCGGTTCTCGGTAACCTTTTATGGAATGTTACTGAAAACTGACAACTATAAAGAGGTAAGAAGTGAAATACGTCCAAAATTGTGTTGCGACTCTGCTTCCCTGTATGATAATTCTCTTCTTTGTTATGAGTCATACTACCTCAATAGCAAACACAAGAGCGTCTGCAGATGGATTCCTCAAACAGTTGCTTGGAGCCGAACATTATGGGATGGGAGGGAGTTTTGTTGGCGCAACCCGTGGCGCGAATGCCTTAGGTAGTAATCCTGCTGGTATAGGTGAGACAGAGGGAAACCGATTCGTTATTCATGCGACCCGTTTCCCGCATACTATTGCCCTACTTTCCAAACCGAACTTGAATGCCAATTATGAGGATTATAGTCGGTACGAACACGGTTCGTCCGGTGTTGAAACTTTAAATTGGGCATTTCCGGTTGGAAAATTTGGCACGTTTGGATTGGCTCTTGCCCTTGAACAGGGGGGCGCGTTTCGCCGAGTAAACCATCTTGGAAAAGCTCTTAACAGTTTTCCTGAAAATAACCTTGCGATTGGTCTCAGTTACGGGGTAAAGATATTCGGCGGCACAATTGTCGGTGTTGACACGAAATGGCTTCGGTCCAAGGCAGTCGGCATCGATGGCAACGAAGACCTTGGACACGGATATGCCTATAACGTCGGTTTTATTCAACAGATTGGAAAAGCAATTCAGATTGGTGCTGTCGTTCAAAATCTAAGTAATGGACTCTCCTTTTCTGATCCGTCTATTCCTGATATAATGGAGCGTACCATTGTAGCCGGCATCGCATACGAGCGCGAAATATCGGACATGGCTTTGAGATTCGGTATAGATGCACATCCGCCTTTCCGCGATGGTGTTCGAGTAAATATGGGGGCTGAAGCGTGGTATCGCTACCGAATTGGGATTAGAATTGGGTACCTCAGAGACACACAAAAACGTTATACATCGGTGTACCTTTTGCAAAACACTTCGTTTGAGACAGAAGAACGGCTCTGGAAAGCAGAAGGCTTCTGCTTCGGGATCGGTTTCAGGTTCGGAAACATTATGCTCAATGCAGCATATACGCCACAATTTACACCTGTTGTTGCAGATGAAGAGCGTATCCACATCGTGCAAGGGAACGCTGTGTATGCTTTTTCAATCGGGCAAACCTTTTAGCAATTGGAGCTACAATCGTGATGTATGTCTGACGAATATAGAACGGTAGTGGGAATAGCCCACTCGTATCACGTTGTAAAGAAATCTCGATTTTTCGGAGAGGCAACTGCTATACATACCCAAGAAGCAGTGAAAGACTTTCTGAGTCAAGTGCAGGAACGAAGCCCGCGTGCTTCGCACTACTGCTATGCTTACACTATTGGTAGCGATGCTACACTGCGTGAATATGCGACAGATGCCGGAGAACCCACTCACTCTGCCGGTCCGCCTATTCTCTCAGCGATTCGGGTTTTTGATTTGTCCAATATTATTTGTGTTGTCACTCGATATTATGGTGGTATCAACCTCGGTATCGGTGGATTAATTCGTGCTTACGGTCAATGTGCAAGGGCATGTCTCCAAAATGCTACAATTGAAAACCGTATCTTCTACCAAAACATGTACCTAACGGTCAACTATCCGGATATAGGTACTGTTGTCACTCTGTGCAAACGCGCGGGCGGAAAAGTAATAGACATAAAATATGACCCGGACCCGATTATTCAGATTCAGATTCGGCAAAATGCGCTTGAACCCTTCCAAGCACAACTTCAAGGTCTTGGTATCGTAAGATCATAGGGTTCATCATGTTTAATGGCAGGAGGTTCATGATGAAGAATATTGAGATAAAGTACACAACGACACATGAATGGATTGAATTTCTCAATTCAAAAGAGTGTAATGTTGGAATCACTGAACGGATTCAGGAGATCTATAGCAGCGTTATTTTTATAGAGTTACCTGTTCTCGGCGAATACGAACAGGGCCAAATTATTGGACGCGTTGAAACATCAGAGGGGAGAAATTTCTATATTTACGCACCTGTAACAGGTGAAGTTTACGAAATCAACGCGGCTCTTGAAGATGATGTCGAACTCCTCAATCGTTTTCCAGAAGGAGATGGATGGATTTGTAAATTCCGGCTTGAGAACCCAAATGAAATAGACACTCTCCTCAGCCGGGAAGAATACGAGGCGCATGAAGAGGAAGAACTCAACGAAGATGAGTACTTGCCAGAAACGAATTTTTACGACAACATTGAGGACTATTGAGTCCAGATTCGTCGCATTTGCATAAGGTTTCCCATACTATAGGAGCGCCATTAGGCTGTCACAGAGACAATAAAAATACGTCGTACAATGCTCAGCTTCGGCACTGGTAGCACAGCCTCAATCTGGTAGCCAAGGTCGGTCAGCGTTTCACTGAGATCCCGAAGATCGATGAACGCCGCTTTCGGCGCACATGTTCGCAAATTTGACAAAATCTCTATTTCTTGCGAGCTATCTCTGACAAGATTAATGCCGTAGGGTAGATCTGTTGCAATAGCGTCATACTGCCCATCAATTTGTCTCGCGTCGCCCAGTGCTACGTCTGCTGAGAGTCCGAAATGCTGAAGATTTTTCGTCGTGGCTCCTATCATGCGCGGGTTAACATCGTAACCAACTGCATGGATACCGCTATGTGCGGCGGACATCACAATGGTGCCGGTTCCACAGCACGGGTCCAGCAGACGATCACCTGGAAATGCTACTAAATTGACGAGTACGCGCGCAAGCCGAGCCGGTAGCGAACTTGATGTCACATAAGGGCGTTGGTTATGCGCAAGCCATACACCATCGGACTCGGAAAGGAGTCGTCCGAACCATATTTTCTCAGCCGTCACAACCGTTAGAAAAGTAGTCCGCGGTTGAGATAAATTTGCACTACCACCGATGGCATTACCAACGTCCCGAGCGAGTGTCATAGAGTTTATTTTCAGGTTGCGAGGCTTTTTTACGACAGAAACTCGAAATTCGTCCGCATGTAAACCCATGGACCTGATGCTCGCACAGAGTTCAGTGAGACTGGTCGATTCAAAAAGTACTTCGCTGCAACTTTTCAGATACGCACCTCGGCGTACATCAACGCGCGTATCTGAAACCGCTATACCATCCGTATTTGGCGTAGATCCTGTCAGGGCAACGCACTCCGCACTCACTAACTCTGTGAGTCTATGTGGAGTCGCTGTGAGATAAAGGTATTTAGATATTGCTTTCAAACTCATTTATTGCTGACAGAATTCCGCATCCTTTCATGCTGGTGTAGTTCGTAAGCCTGTCTCTCAACTCAAAAATTGAAGATACGTCCGATTAATTAGATTATATCACTATCTGAAGAAAAACTACAATCAGATATGAAAGAGGAATACTATGTCACAAACAGAAAAAATTCGGATTGGGCACAGTCCAGATTCCGACGATGCTTTCATGTTCTATGCTCTCGCCAAAGGGCTAATTCCGACTGATCCTTATGAGATTGTTCATGTCATTGAAGATATTGAAACCCTCAATCAACGGGCACTTGCAGCTGAACTTGAAGTTACGGCAATCTCTGTTCACGCCTACGCTTACGTCGCGAAGGATTATGCGCTCATGCCATGCGGCGCGAGTATCGGCGATCAGTACGGTCCGCTTGTTGTTTCCAAAGCACCAATAGACACACTCGCGGGGAAGCGCATCGCTATTCCCGGCAAAATGACGACCGCCTATCTCACACTTAGCCTCTTCCAACCAGATTTTGAGGCAGAGTCTCGTCCCTTTGATAAAATATTAGATGCCGTCCAACAAGATGAAGTAGATGCCGGACTCATTATCCATGAAGGACAATTAACCTACGCACGCGAAGGTCTTCACAAAATCATTGATTTGGGTGAGTGGTGGTATGAAGAGACCGGACTCCCATTACCGCTTGGTGCTAATGTAATTCGCCGAAACCTCGGCACCGAGAAAATTCGCAAGATAACAGCATTACTCAAACAGAGCATCCAGTACTCACTTGAACATCGAGAAGGCGGATTGGCGTACGCAATGACTTACGCACGCGACATGGAAACCTCGCTCGCGGATAAATTTGTAGGGATGTACGTCAATGACTATACGCTTGATTATGGCGACAAAGGGAGAGCAGGCGTGCAAGAATTGCTCCACCGTGGTAACGCAGCTGGAATTATTCCACATCGTGTAGATGCTGATTTCGTCTCGCTTGAATAACCTCTTCGTGTGATTTCTGTCA